>NZ_BAABJJ010000043.1:0-57380 GCF_039543245.1 Algibacter agarivorans | reverse complement strand
TTTGTTTATTCTAATTTACGAATTATATCGCTGATTTACAAGTATTTGTGTGTATCTGAAAGTGCCTAATTAAAGTGACTAAAACAAAAAACGCGAAGCATCTGCTTCGCGTTTTTATATATAATTTTAAAATAAAAATTTAATCGGCTAGAACAATCACTTTATTGTTTTTCATTTCTAAAGTTCCAGAGTTAATCTTTAGTAAAGTTGTCCCTTTGTCTCCTTTGGTGAATTTATCTTGAACCTCTTCGTCTAATTCAATATTTCCAGAGATTTTTACAACCCCTTCTTTTAATAAAGAAACAATAGGCGCGTGATTATTTAACATTTCAAAGTCACCGTTAACTCCAGGAACATAAATGCTAGTTACTTCTCCGCTAAATAAAGTGGCTTCAGGTGATACAATTTCTAAATACATAGTAAAACTTGTTTTACTACCCTGAATTTATTTCAGGGTCTGTTTAATGTTATTCAAGGTTCAATTTAAAAGATGCTGAAATAAATTCAGCACTTGCTTCGGCTATGCCTCGGCAAGCATTTTATCTCCAGCCTCAATAGCTTCTTCAATGGTTCCTTTAAGGTTAAATGCTGCTTCTGGTAAGCGGTCTAATTCGCCATCCATAATCATATTAAAACCTTTAATAGTTTCTTTAATATCAACTAATACACCAGGAATACCAGTAAATTGCTCAGCTACGTGGAACGGTTGAGATAAGAAACGTTGTACACGTCTTGCTCTACCTACAGCTAATTTATCTTCTTCAGATAATTCTTCCATACCAAGAATAGCAATAATATCTTGTAATTCTTTGTAACGTTGTAATAACTCTTTTACGCGTTGCGCACAAGCATAATGTTCTTGTCCTAAAATATCAGCAGTTAAAATTCTTGACGTAGAATCTAACGGGTCAACCGCTGGATAAATACCTAACTCAGCAATTTTACGTGATAATACTGTTGTTGCATCTAAGTGAGCAAAAGTTGTAGCAGGAGCAGGATCCGTTAAATCATCCGCAGGTACGTAAACCGCTTGTACAGATGTAATAGAGCCTCTTTTTGTTGAAGTAATACGCTCTTGCATCGCACCCATCTCTGTTGCTAATGTTGGTTGGTAACCTACCGCAGAAGGCATACGTCCTAATAATGCAGATACCTCAGAACCAGCTTGTGTAAAACGGAAGATATTATCTACAAAGAAAAGAACATCTTTTCCTTGTCCTTCACCAGCACCATCACGAAAATATTCAGCAATAGTTAAACCTGATAATGCAACACGTGCACGTGCTCCAGGAGGCTCATTCATTTGTCCGAATACAAACGTTGCTTTTGATTCTTTCATTTTAGATTTATCAACTTTAGATAAATCCCATCCACCATCTTCCATAGAATGCATAAAATCATCACCATAACGGATAATTCCAGATTCTAACATCTCTCTTAAAAGGTCATTTCCTTCACGAGTTCTTTCGCCTACTCCAGCAAATACTGATAAACCACCGTGACCTTTTGCTATATTGTTAATCAACTCTTGAATTAATACTGTTTTACCTACACCAGCACCACCAAATAAACCAATTTTACCACCTTTTGCATAAGGCTCAATTAAATCGATTACCTTAATACCTGTAAATAAAACTTCAGTAGAGGTTGATAAATCTTCAAACTTAGGGGCTTGACGGTGAATTGGTAACCCAGCTTTTCCAGCTTTAGGTAAATTTCCAAGACCATCAATAGCATCTCCAATTACATTAAACAAACGTCCATAAACATCATCTCCAATCGGCATTTGAATAGGAGCTCCTGTTGCAGTAACTTCTGTTCCTCTACTTAAACCATCTGAAGAATCCATAGCAACAGTACGTACAGTATCTTCACCAATGTGAGACTGTACTTCTAATACTAACAAAGAACCATCAGGTCTTTTAATTTCTAAGGAATCATAAATTTTTGGAAGTTCTGAACCTGCACTGAATGCAACATCAATAACCGGTCCTACTATTTGTGCAACTTTACCTGTAACTTTAGCCATTACCTATTTGTTTAATATTATGCGTTTTAATTCTAAGAAAACACTTCAAGTTTTCGCGTGCAAAGATATATTTTTTAATTTAAAATGAAAGTTGTTTTTAAAGCTTTTTTATTCCAAAAAAAACACCTTCTATTAGAAGGTGTTTTAAAATTGTATTTTATCATAAATTCTTTTTAGAAATAATTAATTGTTTATGGTCCAAGAGATAAAATATTGGGATCCAATATATGGAGATCCAACAGCACTTTGATATTCTTTTCCTCCTAAATTAGTTCCTCCAATTTTGAATGTAGATTTCATGGAAGGCACTGAATAGTTTATTTGAGCATCAACTACTGTTCTTGCAGATATCATAGCATTGGCTATACCAGCTTGCCAGAAATATTTATCACTCCAACGACCATTAATATTGAATCCGAAGTTTTTAAATAATTCAGGATTCCCTAATGATACTTTAACTTTATGTTCGGGTGTATTAAATCCTGCACTAAAATCTGGATCAGTTGATTGATCAAAATCTAATTTTGCATATGTGTAATTTACTCCAAAATCAAATTCTTTAGCAATTTTTGTAGATAAACCAATAACACCTCCATAGGAACTTATGTCTGCTGACGAATTTGTATATACGTTAAAAACTTTATAGTTTCCTGTTGCAATATCAATAACCCCTGATGCATCAGTTACCGAACCAGTTTTTGGTGTAACAACAAATTTTTGAGCACTAAAGTTGTCATAAGTGTTATAATAGGCGTTAAAATCAACGGTTAAAAAACTTATTTTACCACGATATCCAACATCAACTGCTGTAACTTTTTCTTGTTCAGCAAGAGGTGTAATACCTGTGCCATTTACAGGATTTAAAGATGTGGTACCTCCGCTAGCTCCAAATGCTTGTAATGAAGTTAATGTATAAGAATTGGAATATGCATCTCTTCCTGTTAAAGTTGTATTAGGTAATCTTCTATCTAAATTATCAGGAGCGGCTCCTACTAGAATTGCTCTACCAACATCAAACCCAATAAATAGCGCTTGTGTATCTGGATTTCTAAACCCTGTTTGTAAGGAAGCCCTAAAATTATGTTGTTTATTTTCTCCAGCGGCATATACTAAAGAAAGTCTTGGAGAGTAGCTACCATCAAAAAACTCATTTTTATCATAACGTATTGAAGCTGTTATTTTTAATCGGTCATCCATCAATTTTTTAATGCCTTGTAAATAAGCGCCATATTCGCTATAATCTATCGATCCATCGTAATCTGTAAACACAGTACCACTAGAATTCAATGAGTATTGTCTGTATTGTCCACCAATTTGTAAATCTATAACATTGTTTAGTAAATCTTTAAAATTGTAATTTCCTTCAGCAACATTCATTTTAGATTCGTCTACTAATTTAGAACCAGTTGAGATGTTAGGATCATTTGTAACTTTATTAAAAAGAGATATAAATTCAGGAGTTCCTGGTTGCGGTGTATAATTAGCATCTGCAAAAACTCTTGCACCTGCATGTAATTGAGACTGAGCAGCAGGGTCACCTGGGTTTCCACCACCACCTAATATTTGTCCAGCGCCTTGTGCATAAGCCGCTGCATAAGCACCAAACCATTCTGAAGCTCCTACTTTATTCATGTTAATTCCTGTAAAACGCATGTCATATGAGTCACCAGCATTTTCTATAGTTGTATAGCCTCTAAGGAAAAAATTATCACCTCTAAATTCTAATTTGTGCTGTTGCAAGGCGAAATCTTTTATGGCATATCTATTAGAACCTTGGTATATTGATGAGCCTTTTCCTATTTTAGAACTCCAAATAACTTCTGTGTTGTTTCCAAAAGGTCTGTAGTTTAAGGTAAAGTAGGCCTTTATACTTTCAGCTTTATAGTCGGTTAAATCAGATTCTTTGTAGCCTGTTCTTGCTACATTTACAGCTGGAACTAATGCACTTGCACCTGTTGGTAAAATTCCATTAGCTTCTAAAAATTGAGCAACTTCATTTAGGTTTTGTGGTTGACCAGTTCCATTTGCTGCTAAAGCTACTTCGTCTCCATATATATTTAATCCATCATGAGCAGGTCCTGATCTAAAAGGGGTTATAGCATCTGCTGTTCCTACTGCTCCTAGTGTATATTGGTTGTTATCTGATGCAAACCAATCAGTACCTCTTAAATAAGAAAATGACGCTTTTGCTGCAAATTTATCACTAAATGCATGCGCAGCACGAAATCCAAAATCATGAAATTGATTATCTCCAGCTTCATCCTGTATCGTCAATCCTGTTTTAACATAAGCACTTACTCCTTGATGTAAAAATGGGTCTTTGCTAGTCATGAATAAAATGCCATTAAAGGCATTGGCACCATAAAGAGCTGAAGAGGCACCTGGTAATATTTCTACGCTACTTATATCCAGTTCGCTTAATCCTAATATGTTACCTAAAGCAAAATTTAATCCTGGTAGTGAGTTATCCATACCATCAACGAGTTGAACAAATCGTGTATTAGCAAAAGTCGCAAATCCACGTGTATTAACAGCATTAAAAGTTAAACTTCCTTTATTGACATCTACCCCTTTTAAATTTTCCAAACTTGAATAAAAGTCAGGTGTGGTTGCAAATTGAATGTCTTTAGCATCAAATCTTTCAATAGTAACTGGAGATTCTCTAACACTTTCAGGTGTTCTGGACGCTGAAATTACAATTTCATCTAAAGACGTACCTTCATTAAGTATGAAAGTCAAGAATTGATTGCTTGAAATTACTTGTTCTTGAGCAGACTCAAAACCAACACTACTTGCTTGAACTGAAAAAGGAGGGTCTTGATCGTAAGTTAGTGTAAAATTACCATCGAAATCGGTAACAGTACCTGTTGAGGTTCCAAGAATAATAATATTTGCTCCAGGAATAGGCTGGTTATTATCATCGACTACTGAGCCAGTTATAGTTGTTTGTGAAAATGATAAACCACAAAACAACAGCATTAAAAAGGGGAGAATTGTCTTCATTTAGTAATTAAAGTTTAAGTTTAATAACAAGATAATATAAAAACTGATATTATCCTATTGGCTAAAAATATAAAAAAATTATGCACGCATAGTATATTTTAACAAAAAATCTTACGGTTTATTGTCAAATAGGCAAAAAATAGGGGGTAAAAGTAAAAATTGCCATGTTTCACATTAAAACATGGCAATTTTTAAAATATTTATTAAAGTAATTTTTTTACTCTACAGTTACAGATTTTGCTAGATTTCTTGGTTGGTCTACATTTTTATCTAACATAACTGCTATATGGTATGATAATAATTGCAAAGGAATAGTGGTAAGTAAAGGTGATAGTGATTCTAATGTCTCTGGAACTTCAATGACATGGTCAGCTAGTGCTCTAACTTGCGTATCTCCTTCAGTTACAATACCTATAATTTTTCCTTTTCTAGATTTTATTTCCTGGATATTACTAACCACTTTTTCGTAATGTCCTTTTTTTGTTGCTATGACAACAATTGGCATGTTTTCATCTATCAAAGCAATAGGGCCATGCTTCATTTCTGCTGCTGGATAACCTTCTGCATGTATATACGAAATCTCTTTTAATTTAAGTGCACCTTCTAAGGCTACTGGGAAATTGTATCCTCTTCCTAAGTATAGAAAATTACTAACGCCTTTATAAACATTAGCAATGGTTTTAATGTTGGCATCAGATTTTAATGCTTTTTCAACTTTCTTAGGAATCATTTCTAGTTCTAATAAATGCTGACGGAAATCTGAGCTGCTAATAGTGCCTTTTGCTCTAGCTAATCTTAATGCGATTAATGTTAATACGGTAATTTGAGTGGTAAATGCTTTTGTTGATGCTACACCTATTTCTGGTCCAGCATGTGTGTAAGCACCAGCATCAGATTCTCTTGCAATGGATGAGCCAACAACGTTACAAACTCCAAATACAAAAGCACCTTTAGATTTTGCTAGTTTAATAGCGGCTAAAGTGTCTGCGGTTTCACCAGATTGTGAAATGGCAATAACTACATCATTTTCATTAATAACTGGATTACGGTATCTGAATTCTGAGGCATATTCCACTTCTACAGGAATTCTTGCTAAATCTTCAAAAATATATTCAGCCACTAAACCTGCGTGCCATGATGTTCCACATGCTACTATAATAATACGATTGGCATTAAGAAACTTTTTCATGTTGTCTTCTACACCTGCCATTTTTATAATAGCTTCGTTTCTTAGCAACCTACCTCTATAGGTGTCTGTTATAGCTTTAGGTTGCTCGTGAATTTCTTTAAGCATGAAATGGTCAAAACCACCTTTTTCAATTTGCTCTAAATTGATTTGAAGTTTTTGAACGTAAGTATCTACCAAAGAATCATCTTTGATTTTTCTAATTTTTATGCCTTTATGAAATCTAATAACAGCCATTTCTTCATCTTCTAAATACACAGCATTTTTAGTGTATTCTAAAAAAGGAGAAGCATCACTAGCAATAAAAAACTCATCTTCATTTTCACCAATCCCAATAGCTAATGGACTTCCTAGACGTGCCACAACTACTTCTTCTGGTTTGTTTTTATCAAAAACGGCAATGGCATACGCGCCTATTACTTGGTTTAATGCAATTTGTACTGCTTTACCAAGTTTTACGTTTTGTTGTTTTTTTACATCTTCAATTAAATTGATAAGTACTTCTGTATCTGTATCGGATTGAAAAGTATAACCTCTAGAAATTAATTCTTGTTTAAGTGAATCGTAGTTTTCAATAATACCATTATGGATGATTACTAATTCGCCTGAGTTTGAAACATGGGGATGTGAATTGACATCATTCGGCACACCATGGGTTGCCCAACGTGTGTGTCCAATACCTACATTTCCGTTTTTAGTAATTTCTTTTTCAGAACGATTTTCTAAATCTACTACTTTCCCTTTTGTTTTAGAAACTTTAAGGTCTGTGCCATCAAATAGGGCAATTCCAGCACTGTCATATCCTCTATACTCTAATCGCTTAAGTCCTTCAATAATAATTGGGTAAGCTTCTCTGGGGCCAATATATCCTACAATTCCGCACATATTTTCTAAATTTAATTTTGGGGTTTTTATTTCAAAAACAAATATGTGAAATAAATGCTAATGAAAAACAATTATTATATGAAGTCCTTGTTTTATACGATGAAATTCAATTTTGAAAAATAAAAATAAATTTCATCGTATATGTGGAGCTAAATTGCTGATTTTAATTAGGTTCTGTGTAAAATATTTTTAATCTTATTTTCTTGCTTTTATTTTGTTCATTAGGATTGCTGCCATGTAAAATAGTCCCTCGTGGAGTTATTAGTGCTGAAGCTGGAATTGCCGTAACATTATCTGTACTATTTAAAATTTGAGCATTAGTAGTATAATTAACATTAGTAGATAATACTAAACCAATTTGTGTGTTGTAAATAGAATCTCGCAGTAAAATATTATTTAAATGTTCTGTTAGACGTATTTTATATTGACCTGTAATAGTATCTCTTTGACTTAAACTAATAATCTTAGAGCTAAACGCATTTTGAGCATTCTCAGTTGGGTCTATTTGATAATCTAAAGTTGGCGCGTTGTTTTTAGTATCATATGCGTAAATACGGTCATATTTGTGGAAATCAGCATCATAAGTGCCAAGTTCTATATCTTGATCTTCATAGATTTCTAAATGCGCTTCATTAATAAGTCTTTTTAAAACAAAATTTCCTGTGGTGTTGTCCATAATAAAGTCACCTTTGTCATCAGTTTGCCTGTAGTCCTTTAGAAAGTCCTCTAACTCATCAGGAGTATTATTAGAATTTGCGTCTTCATTTCCAAATAAATCAACAATAGCCATAGAACCTTCAGCGCCTTTTAAATAAAGCTTTTCATCACCTAAATCTTTATTAGGAACTGGAAACGTAACCTTATTATAATCATTTATAAAGGTGTTAAGCCTATTTCCTGAGAAATTTAGGGCATATGTAGATTGTGTTCGAGCATCCGTTTCACCTGAGGTGTAATAAATAGCAATATTCGCATTAGCAGATGCTAAATTCACTAAAAACAGATTGCCATCGCCAACAACAGTTTCTTCAACTTTAAAGTATAAACCTCTAAAGTAATTTTTAAAGTTATTGGCATTGCTGAGTTCGGGGTGGTCTTGTTTGTTTATAATTGTTGTTTCCCAAAAAGTATTATTTTCTAATACAACCCTTAAAGCAGGAACGGATCTTGTTTTAACTTCATCGTCACCAGTACCTGTAGTAGTAATGATGGCTGTAGCACTAGGTTTAAATTCTTTTTCAAGAAGTAGTTCTCCTATATGGTCGTCAAAATTAATTGTGCTAGAACCATTAAGCGCAGAATTTTTACCACTACCTGCATTAGAATAATAGTTTTGAGCACTATTATCTGTTGTGTTCGGGTCAAAATCTCTTAAAAAATACTTGTTTTGATAAATGCTAAGTTTGATGTCTGCATCGGGATTTCCGTATAAAGAATCTAAAGTATATATAGTATTCCCGTCACCATCAACTCCTGTTGCAGTGCTGTAATAAGGGATGCTTATAACAACTGAATCGATAACTGGTGTAACACCAAAATTTGGACTAAAAGTCGTTGGAGTTACTTGAGTAACAATACTAGCTGTAGTTAGTCCATATGCAGGGTCATCAAAAACACCAAGTAAGTTAGATGCTAAGTTGTTGATTTGCACAGCGTTTAAGGTTTTGTTATATGCGGAAATAGAAATTGTATCTATACTCGTTAAAAAATTTGCATTTCCTTTTCCAAGAACATCACTATCAATAATATTAAAATCTTTATCGCATGCAATAAAAGATGATATAAATAATAGGAAAACAATAGATAATTTAAGGGCTTTAATCGTCTTTTTCATATATATTGAATGAATATAATAGTTTAGCCTAAAACAGTATTATTAAAAAATGCTGTGTAAGCTTCACCAAATTCATCTTTACTTTTATATTCTAAAATAGGTTTATCAGATGCTTTTAAATAGGTGTCTAAGTCATCCGGGATGTTTTCAGACCCAACAATTAAAGCGTCTGAATAATCAATAGCAACTTTCATTAAGTTAGTATACGATGGATCTTCCAGTGTTTTAATGGCATCGTCATCAATATTGTCAAATTTAATTTTGTTGACCATGTCTTTGTTTAACGTGTCATCAAAACTTTGATTGTATATTGATGTCACTATTTTGCTTTCATTAAACAATGGTTCGTCTTTGTAATATTCTTTTAAATAAAGAGGTAATAAAGAAGCTAACCAACCATGAACATGTATGATATCTGGTGCCCAATTCAATTTTTTAACAGTTTCAATAACGCCTTTTGCAAAGAATATAGCACGTTCATCATTATCAGAAAATAATTTACCATCTTCATCAGTTAATGTTGCTTTTCTTTTGAAATACTCATCGTTATCAATAAAATATACTTGAATCCGTTCTTTAGGAATAGATGCTACTTTGATGATAAGAGGCATGTCCAAGTCATTTATAACTAAATTGATACCAGATAATCTTATGACTTCGTGTAATTGATGTCTTCGTTCATTAATATTGCCGTATCGAGGCATGAAGATTCTGATTTGCCCACCTTGTTGATTCACCAATCTCGGTGCTTCAAAAGCTGCAGACGAAATTTCGGTTTCTGGTAAATAAGGAACTACTTCAGATGATACATATAATATCCTCTTATCTTTCATATGTTTGTTTTTGTTGACTTTTAATGACTTAACATCATTAGAAATTATTAACGTCTTTTTAATGAGAGATTTTGAAAAACTTACACTAAATAAGCTTCTGCTTCAGAAAACTCTAAATAAAAATCACGCAAAAGTACAAAATTTTATGCAAATTGCTTGTAAAATCTTAAGTTTGCACGCGTTAATTTTTTATTAAAAAGTGGAAGTTTACTCAGAAAAACAGCAAATTAGAGCAGCAATTGATGCTTTAAAATCAAAAAACCTAACATTAGGCTTAGTTCCTACCATGGGTGCATTGCATGACGGGCATTTGCAATTAGTGAAAAAAGCATTGGCAAATAATGATAAAGTTGTTGTTAGTGTTTTTGTGAACCCCACGCAATTTGATAATAACGAAGACTTGGTTAAATATCCAAGAACTTTAGAAAAGGACATTGCCCTATTAAAAACAGTAAGTAGGAACGATATTTTGGTTTATACACCTACTATCGAAGATATTTATGAAGGTAATACAGTATCTGAAAATTTCGATTTTGATGGTTTGGAATTTGAAATGGAAGGAAAGTTTAGGCATGGTCATTTTGATGGTGTAGGTACTATTGTAAAACGTTTTTTTGAGATTGTTAAACCACATCAAGCTTATTTTGGAGAAAAGGATTTTCAGCAGCTAGCCATCATTAAAAAACTCGTTGAAAAGCATGATATTCCTATAACTATTGTAGGTTGTAAGATACATCGCGAGGCTAATGGTTTAGCCATGAGTTCTCGTAATACAAGATTGAAACCAGAGTATAAAAAGGCAGCTCCTTTTATTTTTAAAACTTTAAAAACTGCCAAAGAACTTTTTGGCACAAAAAGTGCTAACAAAATTATAGAATGGGTTGAAAAACAGTTTGCTAATCATGATTTATTAGAGTTAGAATATATCATTATTGCGGATACCGAAACCTTAAAGCCAGTTAAACGAAAATCTAACCAAAAATCTTATAGAGCATTTATTGCAGTATATGCAGATGATATTAGACTCATTGATAATATCGCTCTAAATTAATTATCTTTGCCACATGCAAATTCAAGTAGTAAAATCTAAAATCCATAGAGTTAAATGCACGGGTGCAGAACTCAACTATATAGGCAGTATAACCATTGATGAAGACTTAATGGAGGCAGCCAGCATTATACAAGGCGAAAAAGTTCAAATTGTAAATAATGACAATGGCGAGCGTTTAGAAACGTATTGTATTCCTGGGCCACGAAATAGTGGTGAAATTACACTTAATGGTGCCGCAGCTAGAAAAGTTTCTGTAGGCGATACACTTATTTTAATTACTTATGCGTTTATGAGTATAGAAGAAGCGAAAGTGTTTAAACCATCGTTAGTGTTTCCTGATGAAGCCACAAACTTGTTAAAATAAACTTTTGAATAGAAAAACAAAAAACATACTAAAGATTACGCTCCCATTATTATTGGGAGTTTTTTTGGTTTGGTATTCACTGTCTAAAGTATCTGTTGAAGAATTATTGATTTATGCTAAAAATGCGGATTATAAATGGATATTTCTTGGTGTATTTTTAGGGCTTTTAAGTCATTTGTCTAGAGCTTACAGATGGTTGTTTATGTTAGAGCCCATGGGTTACAAAATTAAGTTTGGGAATAGTACAATGGCTGTTTTTGCTACGTATTTAATAAATTATACCATCCCAAGAGCGGGCGAAGTAGCCAGAGCATCTATAATTACAAACTACGAAGACGTGCCTTTTGAAAAGGGCTTTGGTACTATTGTAGCAGAACGTATTGCAGATATGATTGTTATGCTTGGGATAATTGGCATCACACTCTTTCTGCAATTCGATTTTATTTATACCTTTCTTATTGAAAAATTCAATCCAACAAAAATTCTGATGGCTCTTTTTGTGGTTGCCTTGTTACTCATTTTCTTTTTAAGGTTTATAAGGAAAAGTAATTCTAAAATAGCGTTAAAAATAAGAACTTTTGTAAATGGTTTAATTGAAGGCGCATTAAGTATATTCAAAATGAAAAAGAAGTGGGCCTTTATTTTTCATACACTATTTATTTGGGGGATGTATTTACTTATGTTTTATGTTACATCTTTGGCTATTGACGAACTAGATGGTATTTCAGCAGGCGCCATTTTAATAGGTTTTATTTCGGCAAGTTTTAGTATTGCAGCTACTAATGGGGGTATTGGTTCGTATCCAATAGCCATTTATGCTGCGTTTTCAATTTTTGGAATCGCAGAAGACCCTAGTATTGCCTTTGGATGGATTATGTGGGCATCACAAACCCTTATGATTATTATTTTTGGTGGTTTGTCCCTTATCTACTTGCCTATTTACAATAGAAAAAAATCGCAATAAGCTTCAATTATAAGTCAGAGAGATGCTTTTATTTCCCTTTTAAGCCACAGAGTCTTGTAATCTATGTTATTCGTGGCTCAATTTTCTTTGTGAAACAAAGTGTGCTTTAGTACTGGTTTCAATACTCTACTTTATTGAATTGTTATCCACATATTTATTATCTTGCCAATATCAAAATTTCAAAATCATTTATTTAAAATGAAGCATTTAGGTTCCTTTTTATTACTTCTAATCACCACACACTTTACCGAAGCCCAAGTTAAATATGAAACTATTGAATCTACAAAAATAGGAGAAGAACGTCAATTAAAAATTCAATTACCAAGAGGTTATAATTCTAATGAAGATAAAAGCTATCCACTTTTCATTGTCCTAGATGGCGATTATATGTTTGAAGCAGTAGCTGGAAATGTTGATTATTATTCCTATTGGGAAGATATGCCCGAAGCCATTATTGTTGGTATTAACCAAATAGATAAACGATTTGATGATTGCATGTATTCTGAGCAAAACTCGTTACCTATTGAAACAGGCGCTTCTTTTTTTGAGTTTATTGGTATGGAATTGATTCCTTACATTGAAAAAACATATAGAACAGGTAATTTTAAAGTTGCTGTAGGTCATGGCGAAACCGCAAATTTTATTAATTATTATTTGCTAAAACCAAAGCCATTATTTCAAGGCTATATATCGGTTAGCCCGGAATTAGCACCGGATATGATAGATTATCTTCCAGAAGCATTAAGTAAGATTGAATCTAAAATATTTTACTATTTAGCAAATACAACTAATGATGGGGCTTCTGTAAAAAAGATGACAAGTGCATTAAATACGGATATTTCGGCTTTAGAAAACGAAAATTTAGTATTCGATTTTGATAGTTTTGATGGCCCTTCTCACTATTCTGTACCAACGCACGCCATTCCAAATGCTATAGAAAGTATTTTTCAAGTGTTTCAACCTATTTCAAAAAAGGAATATAAGGAAACTATTCTTGAATTAGAGATATCGCCAGTACTTTACCTTCAAGAAAAATATCAAGCAATTAATGATTTGTTTGGTATTGAAAAGAAAGTATTAATCAACGATTTTAAAGCCATATCTGCAGCTATTGAAAAAAACGAATTGTATGAGTATTATGAAGAATTAGGTAAAATAGCAAGAAAAGCATATCCAGAAACTATGCTAGGAACGTATTATATTGCTCGTTTTTATGAAGAAACTGGAGATCCTAAAAAAGCAATGCGCACCTATCAATCGGCTTACACCTTAGAGGAAATTGCAGGCCTTTCAAAAGATTTAATGTTAGAGAAAGCTGAATTAATTAAAGAAGATTTTGGGTATTAAAAATGAAATTCCAAATCTCAAACTCTAAATTCCAAAACAATTAAATGGCTAAAGTAAAAACCACTTTTTTTTGTCAAAACTGCGGCTCTCAATATGCTAAATGGCAAGGGCAATGCAATGCATGTAAAGAATGGAATACCATTGTTGAAGAAGTTATTCAGAAACCTGAAAAGAGCGATTGGAAATCGCCAACTTCAACCGTAAAAAAAGCATCAGTTCCATTACGAATTAAGGATATTGATGTTTCAAAAGAACCTCGATTAGATACTTTTGATGGTGAATTTAATCGCGTTTTAGGTGGTGGCATTGTGCCAGGCTCTTTAACCCTTTTAGGTGGCGAACCGGGAATAGGAAAGAGCACATTATTGCTTCAGATTTCATTAAAATTACCTTATAAAACCTTATATGTTTCTGGTGAAGAAAGTCAGAAACAAATCAAAATGCGAGCAGAACGCATCAATCCAGAAAATAACAATTGTTATATATTAACGGAAACTAAAACTCAAAACATCTTCAAACAAATCGCTTCGCTCCAACCTGACATAGTAATTATTGACTCTATACAGACCTTGCATAGCGACTATATAGAGTCATCTTCCGGAAGTATTTCGCAAATTAAAGAATGTGCCACAGAACTTATAAAATTCGCTAAAGAAACAGCTACTCCAGTTTTACTGATTGGACATATCACTAAAGATGGTAACATTGCAGGGCCAAAAATTTTGGAGCATATGGTGGATACCGTTCTACAGTTTGAAGGGGACCGAAATCATGTGTTTCGAATTTTAAGAGCCCACAAAAACCGTTTTGGCTCTACTAATGAATTAGGGATTTACGAAATGCAAGGTTCTGGGCTTAGAGAAGTTTCTAATCCTTCAGAAATTTTAATTTCCAAAAAAGATGAAGACCTTTCGGGTAATGCCATAGCGGCAACTTTGGAAGGGATGCGCCCATTAATGATTGAGGTACAAGCATTGGTAAGTACAGCGGTTTATGGAACGCCACAACGTAGCGCTACGGGTTTTAATGCCAAACGCCTTAATATGTTATTGGCTGTTTTAGAAAAGCGGGCTGGCTTTAGACTTGGGGCAAAAGATGTGTTTTTAAACATAACAGGAGGTATAACTGTGGATGATCCTGCTATAGATTTAGCGGTGGTGGCATCCATTTTATCCTCAAATGAAGATGTTGCTTTACAAAAAGATTTTTGTTTTGCTGCTGAGGTTGGGCTTTCAGGTGAAATTAGACCGGTGCAACGTGTGGAACAACGTATTTTAGAAGCAGAAAAATTAGGATTTTCAACTATTTTTGTATCTAAATACAACAAAATTTTTTTAAAAAATACCGCTATTAAAATTCAATTAATTTCTAAAATTGAAGATTTGGTTGAAGCACTTGTTTAATATCTTAAAGGAAATTAATTTTAATTTCTACTGTTATGAATTCTTTTTTTATTAATCGACAAAATACATTTAATCGCTGAAAATATGTGTTTTAACGTGTTTTTATTAGTTTTTATCGATTTTTTATTATATTATTGTTGTATTATTGTATGATGTATGTGTAAATAGTATTACAACAAGTTGAATTATTCTCCCCTCAAGTTTAATTTCAAAACATTTTATTAAAAATATTTAAATAAAAATTTTAATAAAGGAAAAACATATTAATTATGACTTCACTGTTTTGGCAGTATCTAAAAGGCAGTGGGTTAAATTATAGGTGGATAACAAATTTTATGTATTTCATCAATTTTTTAAGCTAGGTTATAGTTAATATAAAGATTTAAATTGTATAACCAGCTGATAATAAGATAATTTTGATTTCCCCAAATCTATTAATTATGAAAACTAGAATCTACAAAATTTTCATTTCACTAACTCTATGTGCTACTAGTTTTAGTAACGCACAAACCTGTGAATCGTACGTTTTTAATCCCCCAACTATACCATCAATTTTTACATATACATTTACAGGTTCAGGATGGATAGACAGTTCTGGTAATCCAACTTCAGCTCCTTCTACCGTTAACGGATCGGATAGTGTTTGTATTTTGGCTGATAATAGTGATACCCTAGCTAATAGTGGTTTTAAAGGTACTTTTTATGTTGCTCCAGGTGTGACCTATTCTGGTACAATTTCTAATTTTAATGGTGCAGTTTTATTAATTGAAGGTCAAGCAGATTTTGCTGTTAATCCATCATTTCAAAATGCAGAGGTTTATGTTTATAATTCAGGGTATATTAATTTACGGGGAACTTTTAATCCAGCTGGTTCATCAAAAGTTTATAATTCAGGTGTTTTTAATATAGATGGAGATTTACAACTGGGCGGAAATGCTATTTTTGTTTCTTTTTATGAAAGTAAAACCTTAGTTAAGTTGAGCGCAAGTGTGGCTAGTGAATATGCTAATTGTGGTACTTTGGAAGTTATAGGGTCTTTGTCAACAGGTGGTTCTAGTGCATTAACAAATAATTGTTCAGTTTATATCCATTCAGATATGTCGTTAAATGCGGATTATACTAATGACGGATTGTTTGTTTTAGACGGTGTTTTAAATTTTGGTACAGCTAAATTTTTTAATAATGATACCATGTTGCTTAACGATATTCATTTAAGTAATGATGATTTAATAGGTAATGATGTTAACTCTTTTTTAATTGTTAGAAATAATGCAACACTCTCTAGTGGAGCAACGGTTACCGGGCATATGTATTATGATATTAATGATGGTGGTGGTTTTGATTCTGTTTGTGCTTCGTGTATTGAGGATATTGATGTGCTTTTAGATGTAACAATTCCAGCATCTACAGATCTTATATTAGAAGATTGTGGAGCAAATATTATAATAAACCCTGTTTTACTCCAATCAAAATTAGATTTTGATGGTGTTGATGATTATTTATCTACACCAGAATTTATAAATGGATTAAGTGCTGTTACACTAATGGCTTGGGTAAAAACAGATTCAGGTAATTCAACAGACATGACCATTGCTGGAGAAGATACGGGTTTTAAATTATGGTTGCAAAATGGAAAAACTCCTAAGTTTACTTTGAAAACTGCTGGAAATGCAGAAGTGTCTATAAATTGCAGTGCCATTAATTTTGATGAATGGCATCATATTACTGGAACTTATACTAGTGCTACAGGGATTATGTCGTTATTTATTGATGGTGATTTTATGACCTCTGTAAACGTAGGCAGTACAGGAGGTGTTATTGAAAACACGGTCTATTCAAATGGGAATTTTGAAGTTGGACGAACCACTAAAGTCGTAGCAAATAGAGAATATTTTAAAGGTGATATAGATGAAGTTAGAGTGTTTAATTCTTCACTAACAGAGAGTCAAATTCAAAGAATGGTTTATCAACAAATAGAGAACAATTCTGGATTAATTAAAGGGTCGATTATTGATAAAAACATAGATGATATAGTGACTAATTCTACAATTCCTTGGGCAAGCTTACTGGCTTATTATCCAATGACAGATATAATTTCATATGATAGAACTACTGATTATTCTAGTAATGATAGAATTACTAAGTTGCATAATATAACATCCATGCAACAGCAAACAGCACCGATGCCCTATGTTACTGCAAATGATGGTTCTTGGAGCACGGCATCCACTTGGAGGCATGGAGATGTTTGGGATATTGAGGATGTGGCAAATAATAAAGATTGGATTATATTACATATAAAAGATGATGTTTCGGCAAGCCATTCAACAAAAAGTTTAGGATTGGTTATTGATAGTGGAAAAACCTTAACGGTTAACGGTGACAATCTAGTGGAGAACAGCTGGTATTTAGAGTTGAACGGAACATTGGATTTAATGGATGATTCTCAATTAATACAGACTATAAACAGTGATTTGGTAACCTCTGCAACCGGTAAAGTGTTAAGGCGTCAAGAAGGAACGGCCAGTCCATACTGGTACAACTACTGGTCATCTCCAGTTGGAGCTTTATCGGCTTCGAGTTTAACGGATAATAATGCAGCGACTAATAATACAAACAACACAGAATTCAGCCTACAGATGATTAAAGACGATTCTGGGTTCAATTGCCAATTTACGTCAGGTTATACCGCAAACGGAAACATAAGTACCTATTGGTTGTACACGTTTATAAACGGAAAGACTTATTGGGATTGGGCACAGATATCTACATCAACAGCCTTGAAGTCAGGTGTTGGATATACCCAAAAAGGAACAGGGACAGTAGCTCCGGAACAACAATATATTTTTGAAGGCAAACCCAATAATGGTACTATATTTATCAATGTTGCGGATGTTGGCGGGCCAGGTTCGGTAACATCGGTATCAAAAACCGAATATTTATTAGGGAACCCATATGCATCAGCTATCGATATCCATAAATTTATAGATGATAATGCAGGAGTTATAGACGGCACCTTGCAATTATGGCAACAATGGAGCGGGACTTCTCATAACCTAAATGATTATAATGGCGGTTATGCCCAGGTAAACAAATTAGGGTCATGTAGAGCCTACCAATTCGTTGGCTTTTATGGCGCTAATAATGGCTCACAGGATGGCACGATAGTCCCAACAAGATACCTTCCGGTAGGTCAAGGGTTCATTACAGAAATTGTTGCAGATGGTACTGTGGAATTTAACAATAACCAACGTGTGTTTATTAAAGAAGCCGATGCAGATGGTACTTATAACAATGGCTCAACATTTTCAAAATCAGGAAACACTAAATCATCAAAAGGAAAAACTTCCAAAGAAAAAACGACGAGTGAAGATATGAAAAAAATTCGTTTAGAATTTAATTCTACATCAGGTCCCGAGACACGAAGAGAATTGCTTTTAGGATTTAGTGAAAAGACTTCAGATGGGTATGATTATGGCTATGATGCAGAATGCGACGAATTAAACAACAACGATTTGAATTTGAATTTGGAAGGTAAAAACATGAATATGCAAGCTTATAGTGCTATTACAGATGATAAAGCGGTGCCTTTGAATTTTAAATCATCTGGTGATAACGCCTTTGAGATTAAAATTTCAGAATTTGAACATATTGAAGAAGATCAAGCTGTTTTTTTGAAAGATAACCTAACAGGAATGTATTTCGATTTAACTGAAGGTACGGCTTATGGTTTTTCATCAGAACAGGGTGTGTTCAATAATAGGTTTGAGATTGTTTTCCAAAGCGAACAGCAGAGCTTGAGTACAGAAGAAGCAACAATTACAGAAAACTTCATTTATTATAAGAATACTGCCAACACGCTATATGTTAAAAAACTTAACAGCCCAGTGAGCAAACTGTCATTGATAAGTATGCGAGGGCTAGCTGTTTTAGAATTAACAAATGTTTCAAGTGAAAGGTTACAGAACGGATTGCAATTCACAAATATATCGACAGGCGCTTATGTGGTGTGTATGCGAACAGAGGCAAATGAAGTAATAACCAAAAAGATAATTGTGAATTGATATTTCAAAAAAAAAGTTAGTGTTAATATTCTTCTTTCAAAATAGCAATATCGTTAAGCAAGCGATTAATATCCTCAGAATTTGTGCCATCATAATAACCTCGAATTTGACGTTTCTTATCAATCAACATAAAATTTTCGGTATGTACCATATCAAAAGGACCACCGTCCCCATTGTCTTTTACAGCTAAATAGCTTTTGCGGGCCAGTTTGTAAATCTCTTTTTTATCACCAGTAACTAAGTTCCATTTTTTATCATTCACGCCTTTTTTTAAAGCATAACGTTTTAGTTGAGCCACGCTATCAATTTCTGGAGTTACGGAATGAGATAGCAGCATAACGTCATCATCATTTATAATTTCTTTTTGAATGTCTACCATGTTGCTAGTCATAATCGGACAAATGGTTTGGCATGTGGTAAAAAAGAAATCGACAACGTAAATTTTGTCTTTGTAATCGTTTTGGGTAATGGTTTTTCCATTTTGATTAGTAAGACTGAAATCTGCTATTTTATGATATTTTTTTTGATATTGAATCGTGCTATCCACAAGTTCTGTGCTTACCATGGTTGGTTGGTAAATAGGAAGTGGCTGGTAAACATTTAACGTATTGTATATTATTGAAATAATAACAATAGAAATTATTATAAAAACAATGGCAAAAATTTTGTAACCTTTAAAAAATGATAACATTTAATCTTATGAATTTAACAAATTCCGATAGTCAACCTAGGAATTTCTAATTATACCTTCCCTTTGGGGAGGTCAGCTTTGTGTTAACAAAGCTGGGTGGGGCAAAAATACAATGAAATTTAGATTTGCAGAATAGTATTGAAGCTTAAATTCATGTTAAAACTAATGGCATTCTACAATTGTCTTTTCAAAGTTGGTTTAAAACGTTACTTTTGTGCGATTATAAAAAAAATTGTAGATGTCAGTATTTTTAATAAAAGGCGGTCAGTTGCTATTGAGCCTTTCCATATTAGTTGTTTTACATGAGTTAGGACACTTTATACCTGCTAAAATATTTAAAACGCGAGTTGAAAAATTTTATCTGTTTTTTGATGTGAAGTTTTCACTTTTTAAAAAGAAAATAGGTGATACCGTTTACGGTATTGGTTGGTTGCCATTAGGAGGTTATGTGAAAATAGCTGGGATGATTGATGAAAGTATGGATACCGAGCAAATGGCTCAGGAGCCACAACCATGGGAATTTCGTTCAAAACCAGCATGGCAACGTTTAATTATTATGCTTGGCGGAGTTACCGTTAATTTTATTTTAGCCGTTTTCTTGTTTATGGTTATGCTTATGGTTTGGGGGACAAATTATACCGGAAAAGATGATGTAAAATACGGTTACGGAGTTACTAAAACATTAGAGAATTATGGGTTTCAACAAGGGGATAAAATTATTTCTGTAAATGGAAAACCTGTTGAAGAACTTACAATAAATATTAATAAAATTTTGATGTTTAGGAAAGTCGATAATGTGAAGGTAGAACATGTTAATGGCACTATTGAAGACATTAAACTTCCTGAAGATATTGGCACACAGCTTTTCGAAGCTGGAGATTTACCTGGGTTAGAAGCCCGTTCTCCGTTTCAAATAGATTCGGTTATAGCTGATTTTCCAGCTGCAAAAGCAGGGTTAAAAGCAAACGATAAAATTGTAGCAATAAATGGAGCACCCGTTAATTACTTTTCAGATTTTATTTATGGGTTGAAAAACAACATTAAAGACCATGCAGTCATAGAAGTTGAACGTAATAATGAAAAACTGGAATTATCTATTACACCGACTGAAGATAACAAAATAGGTGTTCTTACTACCAAAACAGATTTAGATTATATAAAGTTTAACCCTAGAAGCTATACACTTTCTGAAAGTATTTCGGGAGGAGCGAGCCAAGCTTATTGGGAAATCAAGGATTATTTAGCGCAGTTTAAATATATATTCACCAAAAAAGGAGCCTCACAAATTGGTGGGTTTGCTGCTATAGGGCAAATGTTTCCACCTGTGTGGAACTGGCAAGCATTTTGGTATTTAACCGCCTTTTTATCTATCATGCTAGGGGTTTTAAATTTATTGCCAATACCAGCGTTAGATGGTGGTCATGTGGCGTTTTTGCTATATGAAATGGTTTCTGGAAGAAAACCTGGAGACAAGTTTATGGAGTATGCCCAAATGGTAGGATTCTTTATTTTAATAGCTTTAGTTTTATTTGCTAATGGTAATGATATTTATAAAGCCATTTTTGGGTAAAATTTTTCAAAAAAATATTTGTAGTAATTAAAAAACAACATATATTTGCACTCGCTAAGTAAAAAGCACACTCCTTCTTAGCTCAGTTGGTTAGAGCATCTGACTGTTAATCAGAGGGTCCTTGGTTCGAGCCCAAGAGAAGGAGCAAAAAAAGTCCAGCAGCAATGTTGGACTTTTTTGTTTTTAATACTTTCCTGTTAAAACCTGCTTTTACTGCACTATTACATTTCACTTCAAATACCACCTGCCAAGTTATTTCATCACAAAAGGCATACTATTAGGTATACCAATATTTCTTCAAGGTGTACCATTTAACTATACACATTTCTTTTACAACGATAATAACATCAAACTTTTTAATAATGATGTAAGTCATTGTCAAGGTCTCCTTTATGGTTTAATTTAGAACATTTAATTCACTGGTACATCAACGCATATCCATTTGAGAAGTGAAAAATAGTATAACTGCCATAGCATGTATTGTCTTCATGATTGGTTTTGGCCAGGAGGATTACACGGTCAAAAGGGAGCACATGGTAAAAACGCAGCTAGAAGCAAGAGGTATAAAAGACGCTGCTACGCTTTTGGCGATGCAAAACGTTCCTCGGCATCTTTTTGTCCCCGAAAATAAGAAACCATATGCCTATACAGACGGTCCACTACCTATAGGAGAAGGTCAAACGATTTCCCAACCGTATATTGTCGCTTTTATGACTGAGGCACTGCAGTTAAAAGAAAGCGATAAGGTATTAGAAATAGGCACAGGTTCGGGATATCAAGCAGCCATTCTGGCAAAAATTGTTGATACTGTATATACTATTGAAATTGTAAAGCACTTGGCCTTTAAAGCCAAAGACCGATTGCAAGACTTAGGCTATGCCAATGTTAATGTAAAATGGGGTGACGGTTATTACGGCTGGCCTGCAAAAGCGCCTTTTGATGCTATTATCGTAACAGCAGGTGCCGACAGCATTCCCCAGCCCCTAATAGACCAATTGAAGATTGGTGGAAGAATGATCATACCTGTAGGGCAGTATAAATACGTGAGCCATTTGGTATTGATTACAAAAAAGAAAAATAAGATTACCCGGAAAAAATTAATACCTGTGCGATTTGTACCCTTTACCAGGGATAAGAAGCTTGGTGGCAACAAATAATATAAAAAAACAGTATGGCAAATAACATCATCATAGGAAGTATTATTGATGATTCTGTTGAGATGGCCGAACGAAAGGGCATGGGGCATCCTGACACGATATGCGATGAGATCACCGAGCAAATTTCAAAAGAACTTTGTCAGTATTATATAAAAGAATTTGGCGCCATCATGCACCATAATGTTGATAAGGCCCTTTTAGTTGGAGGGCAATCGAAGCCTGCCTATGGAGGCGGGAAAGTAATACAACCTATTCAGCTGATTATTGCCGGAAGGGCTACGGCTCAAATAAAAGATAAAAAAATTCCTGTTGAAGACATTGCTATTGAAACCGCAAAAAAGTGGTTACAAAAAAATATCCGACATCTGGATGCTGCAAAAGATATTAAGATTACTTCTAATATACGTTCGGGAAGTGCCGATCTGGTCGAGTTGTTTAAGCGTTTTGGAAAAGGTGACATGCCATTAGCCAATGACACTTCATTTGGCGCTGGTTTCTATCCTAAAACGCCTTTGGAAGAGACCATCATTATGATTGATACCTTGTTAAATGACCCAACTACAAAAATTCAATTTCCCTTTATTGGGGAAGACACCAAGGTTATGGGTGTTAAAGCATATTCAAAAAGGTATTTTACCATTGCTATGGCCATGATTGATACCTATATCACAGATTTGAATGATTATATCAGCAAAAAGGAAGCCGTAAAAGCATATATCATCCATAGTTTGGAGTTGACTGATGCCGAAGTACACATCAATACGGCCGATGATTATAATAACGAAAGCATCTATCTTACCGTTACAGGTACAAGTGCCGAACATGGTGACGACGGACAAGTAGGACGAGGAAATAGAATCAACGGATTAATTACGCCTTATCATCCTATGAGTCTGGAAGCCACGTCTGGAAAAAACCCACTAAATCATACTGGTAAAATATACAATTACTTTGCCATGGACCTCAGTCGTGCCATTGTAGAAAGCAAATTTGCCGATTATGCTCGTGTCTTTATTGTATCGCAAATTGGTAAACCTATAGATGAGCCACAGCTCTTACATGTTCAATTAAAAAACAAGAATGCTGATAACAAAACCATTGAACGTTTTGCCAAAGAAAAGCTCAAGGAACTTTCTAAATATTGGGATCGCATATTATATCAATAGGTATTCGTCATAATAAACTTTATTATGAAACATGATTGCCATAGATTTTTATAATGAGCGCTTTCAAGAATGAAGACGTGGTGGGTAGGTTTTTCTGCTAAAGTAGAAAAATTTAACATGAATCAATTGATGGAATACAATAATGAATAAGCCTAATTCCATAGGGTTTTTTACAGCTACTGCTATCGTTATGGCCAACATGATAGGAGCAGGTATTTTTACTAGTTTGGGATTTCAATTAGCAGATACCACAAATACATGGTCTATCATTATGCTGTGGTTATTAGGTGCTTTAATGGCACTATGTGGTGCTTTGAGCTATGCAGAACTGGGGACGTACTGGCAACGATCGGGCGGGGAATACCATTTCCTTTCTAAAGCATTTCATCCTGCTATAGGGTATTTATCGGGATGGGTATCGCTAACTATTGGATTTTCTGCACCCATAGCACTGTCCGGGATGGCTTTAGGGAAATATGTTGCACCCTATACCGGAGTTTCCAGTATGGTTTTGGCTATAGCTACTATTTTAATGATTAGTGTACTTCATTCGCTAAGCATTAAAAGAAGCAGTACACTACAAAATACCACGACCTTACTAAAGCTATTACTAATTTTGGTATTCATCTATTTTGGGGTAACAAAAACACCTGCAGCATCTGCATATCTGTGGGATCAAAGCTGGAAAGAGGAACTCATCCTACCGGCCTTTGCGGTATCCTTTGTATATGTTACATTTTCTTATTCAGGATGGAACGCAGCCGCTTACATTGCAGACGAAATCCGAGAGCCTCGTAAAAATTTACCAAGAGCATTGCTTTTGGGCACGGTTGTGGTAAGCTTGCTTTATGTATTGTTAAACTTCGTGTTCTTAAGGCAGAATCCATTGGAAGCTATTAAAGGGCAATTGGAAATCGGACAGATTACAGCCATTTCTATTTTCGGGGACGTAGGAGGAGAACTTATTAGTTTCGGCATCGCTTTAATGCTGATATCAAGTATAAGCGCCATGGTATGGGCAGGCCCCAGGGTAACACAGGTCATGGCCGAGGATCATCGATTATGGAAATGGTTTTCTATAAAAACAAAAAACAAGGTGCCTTTACGTGCCATTTGGCTACAAACGGCAATAACACTCATATTATTATGTACCGGCACTTTTGAACAGGTGATGATCTACAGCGGTTTTGTACTGCAATTGTTTGCCGCTTTAGCGGTGGCAGGGGTATTTGTTGTGAGGCGAAAGAATACAACAAAAAAAGGCTTCAGAAGTCCTCTTTTTCCGCTGCCACAAATTATATTTCTGATCCTGAGTTTATGGGTGCTGGTGTATCTGGTATTTGCCCAACCCTTAGAGACCGGTCTTGGGCTTCTTAACCTGATATTAGGGGTTTTGGTTTATAAATTCGATGGTTTTTATAGTAAGAAAAAGCCTGTATGACATACTTTTTATCCATGGTGTTATTAAATCTTATGATTATAGCAAATATCGCATAAATGGCTATTACGCTATTTGTTGTAAAATGTACTATAATGTACACGCGTTATGTAACTTGAGCTTTGGATAAAAGCGGGACAGAGCATTAAGAAATAGTCCTGTGGACTATTTTAGTGAATGGGTCAGCTGGGGCTTTGGCCAACTACAGTTTCTTGAAAAAAATTATTCTCAAAAGTTTCTTCTGCAATGTTAATTGGAATTTTTTATTCAACAAGAAGGAGGGAAGCGGAATGTGTGAGGAATCTTTAAGCCAGTAATAGCTATTAATCGAAATGAAGCCGATATAATAGTTCTAATTTAAAAATGGCACCATCTTTAAAACGTTCATTCAATTGGGTTCTGTTATCGCCAAAATAAAAAGAACTCAAAGCTAAATCTATTTTATCTTCAGAATCAAATACTTTATAATTTCTACTAATGGCATAACCAACTTTTGTATTTATATATATCGATTTACTTAATTTGTATCTAAAATAACTTACTAATTCATTAGATGTTTTAGAAACATAAGCACCTTTAGTGCCGTAGTTTTGGTCTACTAAATTATAGGTAGTCCCTAGACCATCAAATCTCATCCCTAACCAAGTTTTTTTGTTTATTTTATAATTAACATCTCCATTGATAGGTAAGTTTAAATTAGCCTCAAATTTCTTATTATCACTTAAATAAAATAAACCAAATATAGGCACTACTATTAATCCGTATTTTTCTGTATTGGCATAAACGCCATATTTGTATTTAAAATTATCTTCCTTTTTATTAGTAAAAATAGATAAAATGGCAACTTGTAAATGCTCATGTGAGAGTTTCGTAATATCCGACGCAAATTTAGAGTAAACAATAAATGTCGAAGACCATGAATCGCTAAGGGTTTTATTAACACCAACTTTCAATCCTAATACATTTAAGTTGGTATATGGCATATCTGAACTTAATTTCAATTTTGTTTTGTTGGCAAAAATCCCAGTAAGTAAAATAGTTTTATCATTAATTATTATTGGAAAGTCTAGTTCTAAGGCTAACTCTTTAACGGTTGTTTGTGTATCAATAATTTCAAAATCGTTTGCGGTTGTATTGGTGTATGTCACATTTAAAATATCAAAATAGTTTTGCGTAAAACTTTGAAAACTAATAAAACCAATTAAAACAACTAGAGTATACTTCATGTGTATTTTTAATTAGTAGTCAAAGTACGTAATTAAACTGATGGATTGTTTCTTTTATATATGAATTATCGTTTTGTTATAGTTACCCATTATTCTTATTGAATCGAATGCTTCTGGGATATTTTACATACTTTTTAAATAAGAGCTTCCAGTGGATGGTTTTATTTAAAAACAAATTATAGTTAGAAATTACAATAGAAATAATAATTATTTTAATATTCAATCATCCACCGGATAAACCTATTTATAAAAATGTACTATAATGTACCGCGTTATGTAACTTTGCTTTGGTAAAAAGCGAAAGTTGTTACTATAGTTTCTTGAAAAAATTTATGCTCAAAAGTTTCTTTTGCAATGTTAATGAAACACTTTTTATGCGACGACGTAGGAGGGAAGCATAATGTGTGTGGAATGGAATTAATTAAATTAATTGCTTTTTTTTAATTCAATAATCATATTTTAGATGGATAATTTCATCGGCATATAAATATGAACAAAAATAGCATCATTGATACAATAGATAAAGTTGGAGACTTATCGAAACTAATAGAAGATTTATTAGTTAAAATGGGGTTGGAAAATGTAAATAGAGTTTCAGAAAATCTAATTGATAGCATTATGAGCCTATGATGATAGTTCGTATCTTTAATGAAGAAAAGAGTTGTTTTTTAGGTCTGTTGGTTGTTGGGTTTAAATATAGTAGCGTCTCACAAATTTATGAGTTTATCCAAAATTTTGGATAAACTCTCATAGGTTAAAATAATAATGATTATAACCTTTCTTGCACGAATACATTTTTGTAAATGGCTTCCCCTCTTTGGTTCTGATTTCTTAATTTGCAAATGAACGGCCGTTTTCTACTCAATATTAAATTGCAGTAATATAATTACTTAAATTATCATTACGTTGCAGGGACATCTTTTTTCGAATACGGTGTCTTGAAATATTAACGCTGTTTAGTGAGATACTCAATAAACGAGACATTTCCTTACTGTTAAAATTCAGTTTGATAAGCGCACAGTGTTTAAGCTCCGTAGGTGTTATATCAGGGTGTTGATTTCTTAAGCGTTCATAAAATCCCTGATTGACTTCTGTAAAGCGTTTATTAAATTGCTCCCACATTCCGTTATTCCTCTGCGCAATAAGCCGCTTCATGCTTTTATATTCTGCTAAGGATGCACTTTTTAGTTTTTCTAACATCTCGCCAATAAGTTTATCTTTTTCAATCATCTGCAAGGTGTTAGAAGTAAGCTCTCTATTTTTCATTTCCATGATTGCTTCAGCTTTATCATGGTCAAGCTTTACTTGTAATTCAATCGCTTTCTTTACAATATCCGACTTTCTAAGCTTCAAGCGCATACGTATCACTACAATACCAACTACTATTGCAAACAGTATAAAGACAATTAAAAGTTTTAACCTCGATTGGATTAATTTGTTACGCTCTATCCCTAAAAGGTGTGTTTTAATTTCTTCATCCTTTTTACGAATGGTCTCTTCGTGTTTATTCTTTATTTGAAACAATTCATTGTTAACTGAAACTCTAGCATTAAACAAGCTATCTGTAAGCACATTGGCTTCCTCCAAGAAATCATAGGCTATACTAATATTCCCTAGAATTCTGTTGGTTTGTGCTAGTTTAGCAAGTAACTCACTATGAATATCGGTATGTGAATTCATCTTTTGCAATTGCGATAGACTTTCTTTGTAATACTCATTTGCTCGATACCAGTTCTTCTTTTTAACATAAAGATCACCCAGACTTAGACTAGATTTAATAGCAAAATTTAAGTTGTTTTTTATAAAGTACTTGTGCGATCGAAGTAGGTGTTTTTCAGCATTGTCAAGTTGGCCCATCTCCAAATATATTTTGCCACGTTCCGAGTCGATATAACTAAATTCGGATTGCCCTTGTTGTTCCTTCTTTCTAATCATTATGCAAGTGTCCAGATAGTCCAGCGCTTTGTCATAATTCTTTAAATTGCGTTCTACGATAGCCAACCCATAGTAGATATTAGCTTGACGATAACCTTTTTTAATGCTATTATCTTTTGAAAGTTGTAATGCAGTTTTCAAGTACTGCTGGCATTTGTCATAACGTTTATAAATGCTGTATAGCGTAGTTAAGTCTATATTAATATCAATTATTCTAAGCTGATTATTTTCTTTTTCGCTCAAAAGAAGGGCATCCCACAAGTGTTCGTAAGCCTTGCTGTATTGCCCTTTAGTTTTGTAGGCATCTGACAAGCCAATATGACATTGAATTAGTTTTTCAGTATTTAGACTTTTAGTATAATAAGTAATTAGTTTATTATATAAAATTAAGGCACTATCTGCATTAATATCTAACAACCTATTAGCCTCATGATAAACATCATTATGGTTATGCTCTGTGATGCGATCCATACCATAAGCCTTACTCGTAGTAAATATTAAGCTTAAGACACATGCTAATATAAATATAAGAGTTCTTTTCATTTAATCGTTGATTTTAAGGGCTTACAAAGCTATAAATTTTTTATTGTAAATATAATATACATATCTATTCTTACGATTGTAAATATAAAACAAATATATATTTTTATGTTTTGAGGTGTATTGCATATACTTTTGGAGTCATCAAAACATGTATTGACACAAATAATAACCCAACACACAAAAGTGCGTTACTAAACTATTATTACCATGAAAAGAATAGGATTACTTATAACCTTGCTTTTTTTAGCAACACAGATGTTCTCACAAGGCTGGGGCTACAGCAATTACCGTATAGCCATTAGTGCAGATGGAAATAACCAGCCCGACCCAAACACTTGGGGTGGCACAGTGACTGCAACCGCACCTGCTACTGATGCCGGCAAAACTTTTACCTATAACTCGGCCTGGCAACGTGGAGACGAGGACGATTGGAGTGCAACACCTGCAGCTTTAGCCATGTTGGCCAATGCCAATTTAGAGGCTAAATTGGTGCATTATTCTTATAATAACTTTATAGGCTCTCCAGCACATACAAGCGAAACGAATGTTATGAAAGAAGGTGTGGAAGGTGCCTTAGAATTCTTTACCGAGTTTGACACCTCTGTTTTCTTCGATGTTTCGGCTAATAATACAGCAGCAATTAATCATTTGGCTGAACAGATTAAGATATCAACAGCAAGTGATCCTTTGTATTTTGTACAAATGGGACCTAGCGAATTTTTATACCAAGCCTTAGTGAAAGTAAAAGCTGATGGCAAAGAGGATGCTATAAATCACCTTTACATCATATCCCATAGCAATTATAACGATAATCATATACGTAGAGCTGAGCACCATAGAGTTGAGCATATATTAAATGATTTCCCAGTAACTGAGGGGACAAATTTCAAACGCATTATAGATCAAAACCAGTCTGCAAATTTGAATAATGGTTGGAGTTCGTCTGCAGTAGATGGCGTAAAGAATTGGACGCCTTACTATTTCTTGAGAGATCATTTTGATCCTAGTTGTAAGTATCTATGGGATCGATTAAATATTGATTCCAAAAGCAAACCTGATATTTCTGATGCTGGTATGGTATGGTTTCTTTTGAATAACGACCAATATGGCAACCCGAGCAAATTAAAGACTAAATTTATTAATGGTGTAAAACCTGGTAGCATTCCTCCAGCTGATGGCTACTGTCCAGCGATTGATGTTTATGAAACAGAGGGTTTACTCGTATTTGAAGCTGAAAGAATAGCGCTAAAAGGAGACTGGAAACTTGGGACAGATGAAGAATATGCTTCAGGAGGCCAATACATCTATTACGATGGACCTAACTCTTACCAAAGTCAGAATGCTAGTAACGTCATATCTTATAGTTTTACGATAAACACACCTGGTACATATACCGTAAAATGGTTTGGTCGTCAAAATGAAGAAGAACGAGGAAAAGTAGAAGGTCAACAAGGTACTGATTTAAGTAATGATGTATGGTTGAAGTTTTCTGATGGTATTGCTTATTGGGGTACTCAACAGACAACATCTTGGTTTAAATTTTACGGGCGTAGTGATCCAGGTTTTTGGATGCACGGTATTGGCGAAATGAACCACGCACACAACTGGGTAAATATAAAAGTAGAACAAGCAGGAACTTATACCATGGAGATTTGTGGTCGCTCACATGGCTATCAAATCGACAAAATTGTAATGGCGACTAGTACTGCAGCTAAATTGGGAGACTTTACTAATAAAACAGAGGCACAAGCTAATAAGTATTGGTCGGAGACTGGAACCGTTGACCCTAATTGTGAAAACCTTGTAGTAGAAGGCTGCGAAACGATAGTGGCTAAAGACTTCACAGATCTGGATATTGAAGGCTATGACCCAGCAACAATAGAGTGGAGAGTTAGTAAAACCTGGGGAGGAGCTGCCAAAGAAGTCATAAAATGTAACGGCACCAATGGTGTTAATCGTCCTATTGCTGCAGAGGTGGTTTATAATGGCACTGCACAAGGTAATGCCCGATATAAGGTACATGCTATGCAAGAGCCCGATGGCGAATGCACCTACGCCGTTTATGTGAACGGGACAAAAGTAGGAGAACAGCAGATTTCTTCTTCTTATGAAGCTACTCACGACATAGAGGATGAAAAATTAAGGAATGAAATCGAGGAATTGATTATAGACACTAAGGCTCCAATCAAGCCAGGCGATATCATTAGGGTGACTTCGAATCAAGTAACAAACGGAAAAGTACCAGAAGGTACCAGTACCGCTACTGCTCGTGGCCGATGGTATGCCTTGGAGGTGTGCGTAGACAAGAATGATTTTGACATTACAGAAAAAGTGGGTTTCGTAAGTCCGGCAGATAAAGTATCAAATGCTGCGTTGGAGATTCCTATAACCGTAAGCTATGGAGCTAATGAGCAACGAGATCTTAAAGTAGAGCTTCAAAATCCTGATGGAACGACTATAGATAGCAAAACAATAAGTGTTGAAAGAGGAGTGTCGTCAACGAATGTAAATTTTACTTTGGCATCCGCTCTTGCTGTTGCTGATGGCTACAAGGTGATTTCAGCGCTTTGTCCTGTAGGTGAGGGTATAGAGGCAAGTATTATGACTAAGGAGCATTTGTTTGATGTGGTTGATGGCCCTTTATTGCCTACTGAAGATTTAGTTGATTTTATTGATGCCCCAGTAGAATTTTCAAAGGATTTATTAGAATTCTCCTTTAAGGTCAGTTATTCTGCAACACAGGAGCGAGATGTTAACATTGAGCTCAAAGACCTTCAGCCATTATACATTACCAACGCAAAGATAACAGTGCCTGCTGGGAAAGGTGAAAAGACGATAGTGGTGAAATTGACTGCTCCTTTATCGGTTGCTAACGGTTATAGTGCCATTTTAGCTATTCGGCCTGTCAACGGTAACTGGCAAACCAACATCGCTAAAAAGGAGTACAAATTTAATATTGTCGAGGGCAATTTAAGTGTTGATAAGCAACAATATAATGCTTTGAATGTATATCCATCACCAGCTGAAGATATCCTGAATATTAGCTGCCCTAAGTTTTTAAATTCAAAGATTAGCATTATCGCTTTATCTGGTCAGCTTATCTCAACAGTAGATGCGCAGTCTGAACATACAGCAATGGATGTCTCAAGGATATCGTCTGGTATTTACGTACTTCGTGTTGAAAACGAAAATTTTTATACTCTACGAAAAATAATAATTAGATAGAACAGAATTGATAATTGATCTTATAGAAAAACCGAGTCAAAGTGAGAAGTCACTGGCTCGGTTTTTTTTTATAATAATACAAGACAATGCCCCTCGTTTGCAACGAGGGAGATGCTGTTTTTCGTTTGTAACGAATCAACCATACAATAATCCCAAAACGATTGATGTTAAAAACAGGTCGCTCCACATTCTTATGAAATAGAGCGTAATTAAATATTCTATATTGGCATTGCAAATGCCTTAGTAACGAATCCTCGTTGCAAATGAGGGGCAGTCTGGGGAGCGTAATAGTTTAATTACGCTCCCCTCTACAAATAAATTAGGAAGTATCCCTGAGAATCATCACCCGGTCAAAACAAGAATGGTTAAATTTGATATGTTGTTCTTTTTCTTGATAAGATAACTTTTTCATTTTTACTTTAGTTTTTCGGTTAATTGTATTTTTATAATGGTTATTTAAAAGTACAATGGAATACGCTATTCACGAAACAGACGATAGGAGCGCAGTGGTATGTATTTGGAATGGTAAAAGAGTTTGAAGCTTTCTAAATTTTTAATCACAATAGATCGCTGTTTTAAATTTTTTGGAGTTTATAATAAATACATATTGTTAGTTTATCTATTTATAAAATATTTCTAAAATTGTATTAAAAACTTTGAATCTATCCTAAAATATAGAGAAGCGAACCGTAATTGTTTCCAAAATTATATGTAAGTCTTGATTTTTTTGTTTCTTTTTTCATCAAGGAAAAAAAGATAATAATAATAGATTAATAGTTACAATGCTTATCTTCTATTTAACATAATAATATTAGTACTAACCAAAAAATGGTTAATTATAACAACCAAATAGAACAAGTGCATAGAATTTTATTTTTTTAAAATTTATGCTCTTGTGGAAAGCTGGCGAAAATGATATTAGAAAAAAATATTTACGGATTATTATAGATTAACAAAGTTTTATACAAACTAAAAATGTTAGCTTTTTGTGCGGTGGAAAGCGTTGGAAAATTGTGTTTAAAAAAATTACTGCGACAGCATAATTATTTTTAAAAAGCAATCGAGCGTTTTTGGTAAGAGGCAATTTAACATAATGTCGAATTATAGCTACAAATTTGTAGTTTGAAGTTTTCTTATAATAACGTATTTGAAAAAATATCTTTAAAATTTCTGAATATGAAGTTTATAAACAAGTTTAATTAAACACTTGTTGACGAATTATAAAACACCCCAATAACAATGTTTATTGAATGTTCAAAGGTTTATAGGATATTTAACATAATAGAGAATTATAGCTACACAATAATAAATACAACTACGAAGCCACAATTAGCTTGTCATAATTATTATCGATATAAGTCTGGCAGCCATTATATCTTTAATTATGTCAAATATCGCCCAAAAGCGCTATTTCGCTAATTGTTGTAAAATGTACTATAATTATTCTTATGTATAGTAGATTTGGATTAAACTCTATTTTTTTCAATATTTAAAGAATGCACTTTAACTTTACCTTCTACTCAAGGTGGGCAATTCATTCAGTTCGCTTTATTGCCTTAAAAATCTTCACAATTAGCTAAGCCATTTTTGATTTAAATAATCGTTTGGCACTTATTACTTGAACTTAGATAACATATATGAACTCATTTAAACTAAAAACACTCGAATATTTTAAATTATAATTGGTATAAGAGAAGGTCTGAATTAAAGTCTAACCGAAATGTGGCTTGGTTATTTTTTCAATATTTATACCATGCTATGTTTTTCTATAAGGCTAAATCTAAAATAGTTTCAGTGTTGTTATTAAGGCTGTTTACATATGCTTTGGGAGCCAATTTAGTATGTTTTTTAAAAGCAGTGTAAAACGAATTATAAGAGCTAAACCCTACTTTGTTAGCCAGCCCTTCTAGAGTCAAGGTGTCTAAATCTCCATTATTAATGAGTTCTAGCACATCGGTTATTCTGCAATAGTTTTTGTATTCAACAAAAGTAATATTACAATGATATTTAAATATGTAGTTTACATGACTTGCAGGTATTTTAATGGATTTTGCAAAATCAGAAAATGAATATTTACTATTTCTAAAGGGGTGTTCATTATCAGTAAAATTTTCTATATCCGAAATATAGGAGGCTATGTTGTTTTTAATAGTGTTACTTAGTTTTTTGTCCTGAACATTTAAAATATGAGTTGAATTGAATGTCCATATTTTATTAGGAATATTAATTTGATCTTGGATTTCTGAAACCTGTTTTTTTAGTTTGGGGTAGCCATATAAAATGCCTGGGCTTATCAATATTTTACCATATACGAGTAGCCAAAATATAACAACAAAAAAAACATGGTGTTGTGTATGAAATAATTCTTGTGCATTTCTATTAATATAGATTGAGTATATGATACGTAAAAATAAAAATGAAGAAATTGTAAAAAGAAATAGTGTCCAGTTTTTAATTAAAAGATAGTGTTTTCTATCTACAGATACGTTTAGTTCAGTTTTCCATAAACTATTGTAAAGTAGATTAAAAGATAGGAGAGAGTAAAGTGAGAAGAATATAATTAAACCTACAAACCGTATATTTTCTATGAAACTAGTGTTTAAAAAAGGAAAATATTCTTGACCTAAATTTAAAGCGAAATTCATTATAGGAAATAATAGGTGTATTAAATCTTTTTTGTAGATAGCCTTATAGTCTTTAACTAGAGATTTAAAGTATAAGTATAAAGCAGGTGATGCAATTAAGCAAATGGGTGTAAATAATTTTATAAAAAGTGTTAGGTTAAAATCGGTAAATTCAAATAATCCAATTACAATATTTCGAAAAGAGCAAAGGATAAAGATGGATACTAAATAAATATTTATAAAAACATTAGACTTATAGGAAAACAACATAAGAGTTGTTACGAATAGACCTAAAAGACCTATGAGTATTAGGGTTAAATTCACAAAAAATTCTGGCATATAATTAATTTTACTCTGATATTAAGCGAGATGAAAGCGTCCTCAATTTACTAAAAAAGTTACTGTTTTAGCAAAATTCTTACTGTTTTATTAAAATAGCACGCAAGGCGGCTTTTAGTATAATTTAAGTTGCTATTTTTAAAAAAAAAATATTTAGACTATCTCAGTTAAACAGGTTGTTGTTAATTAAAGTATATCTAATATTTTTATTTGCTATTATTAATAATTTCACTTTTAAGGGGTGGGGTTTTAAGGTCCAACAGAAATGTTGGACTTTGCTGTTTTAAAACATGAGTAATCTTTATTTGTCAATAAAAGCCTTGGCAGCTTCAACAGTTTTTTTAGAGTTTCCAATAAAAATATTATCATCAACAATAATAACGGGTCTGCTTAAAAAGGTATAGTGGTCTAAAATATAGTGCTTATAATCACGTTCCGTTAAGTCTTGGTTTTTTAAGTCCATTTCCTTGTAGAGTTTAGAACGCTTGCTAAAAAGTGCTTCGTAACTTCCTGCAAGTGCTTTCGTCTCTTCCACTTGCTTTACGGTTATTTCTTCGGATTTAATGTCTTGTAATATAAACTCAGAAGATAGATTCAGCTCTTTTAAAATTCTAGTACAGGTGCTACACGTTTTTAAATAATATACTTTTTTCATAATTAATTACAGTTTTAATTTCCATGAATCCCGATAGCTATCGGAAGAAATCTTAATAATTTTCCCAACAAAATAAAAGCAATTATATCATAAATACTATATTTATCGAAAAATTAAACAATATGGATTTTACATTTCAGGTTTTAAATAATACACGCGCCATTTTCAATAAAATAATTGAAAATAACGCTTTAGAAGATTTAAATAAAATTCCTGCCGGTTTTAATAACAACATTATATGGAATATTGGGCATATTGTGGTTTCAGAGCAATTATTAGCCTATAAGTTATCTGGGTTAGATACCATGGTTTCTGATGAAATGATTAATACCTATAGAAAAGATTCTAAACCTGAAGGCGATATAACCCAAGAAGACGTAAACGAAATAAAAGGGTTGCTATTTTCAACGGTAGAAAAAACAAAGTCTGATTATAATAAAGGGGTGTTTAAAATGTATAATGCTTACACCGTATCTACTACTGGAAACACATTATCCAATATTGATGAGGCTTTACAATTTATAGCCATTCACGAAGGCTTACATTATGGTTATGTTTTGGCACTATTAAAAGCTGTTAAAAACTAGATAAGGTTCAATTTCATCAAAAGGAATTACAAATTCTATAATACCTGTGGAATATGGTGCAATTTCATAGGTATTGTAAAGCAAAACAAGACCTTCTTCGCTATAGGCTATATTTAATGGTAAATTAAATGAATTGGTGTTAACAGTGTCTTCCTTTTCTGCAATGGCCTTACTGAAATAAGGTTTAGCCACTTTTTTAAAGGCTTCAACGTCGTTTATCAAGTTCTTATTAGAAATTACATGTCCAGTTTCAGCATCAAAATTCAAAAAAGAAATATGTAATGAACCGTGGGCACCACCTGTATTAACATAAGAGGTTATTGCAATGCTTACAATGTCTGGTGATTCATATATAACTTCACCATCTATTTGAGCGTCCCATTGCTGTTCGGTTTCTGGGAAATCACTTTTAAAGGTGTTGTATTCTTTATTAAAAGATAAAATGCTTTCTTTAATAGATTTTGAAACAGCATCATCATTTGGATTCCCAATATGCAATGCTTCTATTACCATGTCTTGTATTTTTGAATTTATGTTATCTGCTATAATCTCATTTCCATGAGCTTCAGGAATATTTACTTCAACAATAGTGTTGTTTTCTGCGGAAATATTAATTTCTGAGAATGATGTTTTCTGTACTTCATTACAAGCAATAAAAATAAAGAATGAGCAAAAAAGGATAAGGCGTTTTCTATAAAGCATACTTAAATTTGTTAACCTAGATTAAAGGTAATTATTGCATTTGAATTGAAAAAGAATTCTTCGATAGATTATCGAGGTTTCGCTTCAGATGGCCTTTCTTGGGAATCTATAAATAATGCAGATTTGGTATAAATAAAAAATCGCATATAGAATTAATATTATTTTTTACTATACCCAATTAAAAGTAGCATTTGTGTATCAAATTAAACACTAAAGTTATTCACAGAGGTCGTTAGGGCTTGATAAAGCTAATGGTCCCGAAATAAAACTTCTGAAATCTGGATATGAAGTTGTTTTTGCCAGCGATTATATGGTGGCTTTTTGTATGCATTTTAAAAATGTATGTTTTTCTTTAATCTAAGTAGTAGATATAACCAACGTTTAGCCATACTAACCAGTCGTTATTTTGATTAAACTCCAATTGGTGGTTAAGACCGTCAACCCAATCGCTAAAATAGTATTGAAATCTAAAATCTAACATTAAATCTGATAGCTTATCTAGTTTATAACGCACGCCTACACTAGAAACAATAGACCAGGTTCCACCAGGTGAAGGGTCAACAGATCCAGGATCCCAAAAAGAGTAAAAATTACTTGGGTCTGTAACATCGCCGATAGCATTAGGATCTGGATTAGCATAAGTGGTACTAACTTCTGGAGTAAAAGACGTATAATGAACCCCTAAGCTTCCAAAAGGAGCAAATCTGTAGCCAAAAGATTGAAAAGAACGAATACTTAAAGGGAAAAATTCAAGTTGTGTGCCAATATCTAAATTTTCAGCAATACCTTTATGTCCCCTAAGTTTATTAGCATTTGGAGATGTTTTAGATGGGTCAACAAACTCACCTAAATGTTCAAGATTGGTCTTATTCCAAGATATTTCGTTTCGTAATTTAAAGTGGTCGTTAAAGTAGGTATCGGTAGTATAACAATTACAATCGGCTCTGTAAGAAAAGTTTAAATAATGTACAATTCCTATTCCGAAACCAGAATTACCAAAATTTGTTTTTGAATCTTCACGAACACCGTAGTCTGATCTAAATTGTAGAGGCCCTGCAATAACACCTATTTCGTGAGAAAATCCTAGCTGAGCACTTGCAGTTTGAACAATAACAAACAAGCAAAAAGCAGATGCTAAATGTTTCAAGTTAAACATAAAGAGGTTTCATTTTTTGAGGGCATTATTATGAACAAATATATAAAAAGTCACTTAACAAACAAATATTAATAGGTTTTGCAAAATTCATTAAAAATATTTATTGCGAATTTCAAAAAAAAACACATATATTTTTGAACATAACGTATATTTGTAGCAATAAATTACTTATTTAATAAATAATAACACAATAATTGTATATATGAAAAGCAACATTGAAGCATTTATGGATCTTGTAAAAGAAAGAAATGGTCATGAACCTGAGTTTTTACAAGCTGTTGAGGAAGTAGCAGAAACTGTAATTCCCTACATTGTTCAACATGATATTTATTATGGTAAAAACATTTTGCTAAGAATGGTAGAGCCAGAACGATTAATTTCGTTTAGAATTTCTTGGGTAGATGATAGCGGAGAAATACAAGTTAACAGGGGCTATAGAGTTCAAATGAATTCAGCTATAGGGCCTTACAAAGGAGGTTTGCGTTTTCATCCTACAGTAAATGCCAGTATATTAAAATTTTTAGCTTTTGAGCAAGTGTTTAAAAACTCTTTAACAACCTTACCAATGGGAGGCGGTAAAGGAGGTTCGGATTTTGACCCCAAAGGTAAATCTGACAATGAAATTATGCGTTTTTGCCATGCTTTTATGAGTGAATTATTTAGATATATAGGTCCAAATACAGATGTTCCTGCGGGAGATATTGGAGTGGGTACTAGAGAAATAGGTTTCTTATTTGGTATGTACAAAAAATTAAGGAATGAATTTACTGGAGTTTTAACTGGTAAAGGGATGTCTTGGGGTGGCTCATTAATTAGACCAGAAGCAACAGGTTACGGAACTGTATATTTTGCTCAAAAAATGCTTGGAACTGGGGGTGATAGTTTTGAAGGGAAAAAGGTTGTGGTGTCTGGTTCAGGAAATGTAGCACAATATGCAGCAGAAAAGGTTTTACAGCTAGGCGGAAAAGTACTTACGCTTTCAGATTCGTCAGGGTATATTTATGATGAAGAAGGGATAAATAAAGAAAAATTAGCTTTCGTTATGGAACTTAAAAATGTTAAGCGTGGTAGAATTAGTGAATATCTAAAAACACACCCTAATGCAAAATTTATTAAAGGGAAAACCCCTTGGGAAGTAGCTTGTGATGTTGCGTTACCATGTGCCACTCAAAACGAATTAAATGAAGAGGATGCTAATACCCTTTTAAGTAACGGTTGTATTTGTGTTAGTGAAGGCGCTAATATGCCTTCAACTAAAGAGGCTATTGCAGCTTTTCATAAAGCGAAGATATTATTTGCTCCCGGTAAAGCTTCTAATGCGGGTGGTGTTGCAACTTCTGGTTTAGAAATGACTCAAAACTCCTTAAGATTTAAATGGTCTAGAGAAGAGGTAGATAATAAGCTTAAAGATATCATGTCAGATATTCATAAATCATGCTTAGAATATGGTAAAGATGATGATGGATATGTGGATTATGTAAGAGGTGCTAATATTGCAGGCTTTGTAAAAGTGGCAGATGCTATGTTGGCGCAGGGGGTTGTGTAGAAGAATTTAAATAACACTAGACAAAAGCTTTCCGTGATTCGGAGAGCTTTTTTATTTAAAATATATTATTTCTAAGTAAAACTCGTTAGTTATAAATATATTTGAATTTCCAAATAAAGTTTATGTTTAGAAGACTAGTTGTTTTTATAATTTATCTAATTCCATTGTTGCAGTTTTCTCAAGATTTCTCAGCACTTTGGAAGGGGCATTTCTCTTATAATGAAATAAAAGCTATTGCTCAGGGTAATAATAAAATTTATGCAGCAGGAGATAATGCAATTTTTAGTTTAGATACTCAATCCAATGAAATAAAAGAAGTTACTACAGTTAACGGTTTGTCGGGTGAAAGCATTTCAACAATATATTATAGTGAAGATTATGAATTACTAGTAATTGGGTACGATAATGGTCTTATTGAAATAGCCTTTGATAATGACACTGAAATTCTAACGATTGTAGATATTATAGACAAGCCTACTATTCCTCCTAATGATAAAAAAATTAATCATTTTAATGGATATCAAAATGTTGTATATATTTCAACAAATTATGGTATCTCAGTATTTGATTTAGAAAGGTTAGAGTTTGGAGATACTTATTTTATAGGAAATGGTGGAAGTCAAATCCAAGTGAGCGAGACCTCGGTTTTTGGCGATTATTTATATGCGACCTGTCTTGGTGGAAATGGTATAAGAAAAGCTCAAGTTTCAAGCCCTAATTTAATAGACTATCAAAATTGGCAATCAATTACTTCTGGCAATTGGGTGTCAATAGAAACTCAAGAAAATAAACTATACGCCATTAATTCAAATAGAAAGATTTATCAAATTGTAAATGATGTTATTAACGAGGAATTTACGTATTCTGATTTGCCTTTAAGTATGATATCTGTTAATGGAAACTTAGTGGTTTCAACCCAAAATAACGTTTTTGTTTATGATTCTAATTTCAATATCATATCTCAAGTAGCTATAGAGGCTGATTTTGATACAAAATATACAACGGCTACTATTGATTTAGAGCATATTTATATTGGCACCAAAGATTTTGGAATGTTGAAAACCCCACTTAATAATTCCGTAATTTTTGAAGAAATCCGTCCTAATGGGCCTCTATTAAACACGCCATTTTCAATTGAAGCAGAAAGAGACGGATTATGGGTTACTTTTGGGGGGTATTCATCAAGATATGTTCCTTCATCAAAAAAATACGGAGTTAGTCACTTGGAAGGTGAAATTTGGAAGAATATTCCTTATGATAGCCTATTCAATTCTAGAAATTTAAATAGTATATCTATAAACCCTCTTAACACAGAACAAGTCTTTATTAATTCATTTCAAGATGGGATGGTGGAGATTATTAATAATGAACCAATAATAAGATACGACCAAACAAATAGTGGTCTTGAATCATTGGTTTTACCTGGAGTCCCAAACTATATAAGTTTAAGGTTGTCAGGATCAACTTTTGATAGAAATGGGTTGCTATGGACTACAACCTCTTTTTTAAAAAAACCGTTAAAGTCATATCAACCAAGTAGTGGTCAATGGAAAAGTTATGACTTTACCGATTTAATTCCAGATCCACTTAATCAAAATTTAGGCTTTAGCGATATTGTAATTGATAATAGTGAAATTAAATGGATAGGTAGTTTTAACTTTGGGTTAATAGGTTTTAATGAAAACAATAGTAATCCAATAATAAAGAGTATTAAAGGTGATGTAGAAAATTTCCCTTCTTTTAATGTTACCGCTTTAGCTTTGGATAAAAGAAATCAGTTATGGATTGGAACGGATTCGGGACTAAGAGTTCTATTTAACACCTCAAACTTTTTTAATGATGATGATGTTCGTGTAGAAGAAATCATCATAGAAGAAGATGGTATCGCTAAAGAGCTTTTATTTCAACAAACTATTACAGATATAAAAGTTGATGGGTCGAATAATAAATGGATCGGAACTGCCGATTCCGGATTGTTTTATTTTTCATCAGATGGACAAAACACGATATTTCATTTCACAAAAGATAATTCGCCGTTACCATCAAATACAATTAACGACATTGCTTTAGATGAAGCAAATGGCATAGTATATATAGCTTCAAATAAAGGTCTTGTGTCATTTCTGTCAGGGGGATCAAGTCCTTTTGAAGATTTGCAAAGTGCTTATGCATATCCTAATCCGGTTAGGCCAACATTCAATATTGTAGATGAAAAAGTTAAAATTAAAGACATCTCCGAAAATGTAAACATTAAAATCACGGATATTGAAGGTAATTTAGTTGCCGAAGCACAATCTAGAACGAACCAACGATATAATGGTTTTAACCTAGAAATAGATGGAGGTACCGCATACTGGAACGGGAGGAATTTTGCAAATAATGTGGTAGCGTCTGGAGTTTATTTAGTTATGCTTTCGGATTTAGATACTTTTGAAACCAAAGTTTTAAAATTAATGGTTGTTAGATAATGCTCATTACTACAAATGCTATTGTTCTATCTAAATTAAAATATAGGGATAATGACTTAATAGTTAAATGTTACACGCAACAATTAGGCGTTGTAAGTTTCCTGTTAAGAGGTGTTTTAAAAAGTAAAAAGGGAAACACAAAGGTTGCCTACTTTCAGTTATTGTCTCAATTGCAAATTGGGTTTCTTTATAAGAATAATAGGTCTTTACAAACTATTAAAGACACAAAACTTAATTGCATTTACAGAAGTTTGCATTCGCATGTTTTAAAAAGCGCCATTGTTATGTTTTTATCTGAGGTTTTAACAAGTACCTTACAAGAAGAAGAACAAAACGAGACGCTATTCAGTTATTTGGAAAATACGCTTTTATGGTTGGATTCTCAATCCGAATACGCTAATTTTCATTTGTTATTCTTATTGAAATTAACTAAATACCTAGGATTTTATCCAGAGACTACAAACATTGAATACCCTTTTTTTGATTTAAGCGAAGGTAAATTTGAATTGAAATCAAATAACAGGTACATTGTGTCTAGCGAAAATTTAGCGCTCCTAAAACAGTTATTAGGCACAACATTTGATGGATTACCTAATGTGAAAATTAACGCCAAGCAAAGACAGTCGTTTTTAAGTATGATGTTGCTTTATTTTGAACTACATTTGGGGAGTTTTAAAACCCCTAAATCACTACAGGTATTTAATCAAGTTTTTAGTTAAAACATGAGGTTTTTATATATTACTTTCTTCTTATTACTTGTTTCTATAGCCACTCAGGCTCAGAACATTAAAGTTCTTAATGAAGTAACTAAAGAACCTATTTCTGGCGTAGCTATTTACAATGTTGATAAATCTAAAAGTGGGATTACCAATTTTAGAGGCGAGGCAGAATTAGATGATTTTTCGGATACTGAAATCATTTATTTTAAACATTTATCGCATGTTTTAAAAAAACTAACCAAACTAAAGTTAGGGCATTCAAATAAAGTGTATTTAGTTTCAAATACTCAGGGGCTAGAAGAGATTGTTATTTCTGCTTCAAAGTTTGAACAAAGCAAAAAAGATATACCCCAAAAAATAGTCAGTATGAATACTAAAAGTATTCAATTTATAAATCCACAAACCAGTGCCGATTTATTAGAGAATACAGGGCAGGTATATGTACAGAAAAGCCAGTTAGGTGGAGGAAGCCCAATGATTAGGGGTTTTTCTACCAACAGACTATTAATAACTGTAGATGGCATAAGAATGAATAACGCCATTTTTAGAGGTGGAAATCTACAAAATGTTATTGCCGTAGACCCTTTTTCTATTCAAAACACCGAAGTTACTTTAGGTTCGGGTTCTGTTATATATGGAAGTGACGCTATTGGTGGAGTTATGGGTTTTTATACCCAAAAACCAAAATTATCCAATTCTGATTCATTAGTGTTTAGTTCTAACGCAGTATTAAGGTACGCTTCAGCCAGTGATGAAAAAACAGGGCATTTTGATTTTAATTTGGGGTACAAAAAATGGGCATTTGTTACCAATGCTAGTTATACAAGTTTTGGCGATTTAAAAATGGGAAGTCACGGGCCTACTGAATATCTAAGACCAGAATTTGCTTTAGCAACAAGTAATGGCGATGTTATCATTCAAAACAACGACCCTTTAGTTCAAAAATTTTCTGGATATAATCAATTAAATATGATGCAGAAAGTGCATTATAAACCCTTTAAAGATTTAAGCTTTGATTTAGGGGTTTTTTATACTACAACATCAGATGTCCCAAGGTATGATCGCTTAATTCGCTATAGAAATGACGTGTTGCGTTCCGCAGAGTGGAACTATGGACCGCAGCAATGGTTTATGTCTAATTTACAAGTTACTAAACTAAGCAGTCGTTCCAATTTATATGATAAAATAAAAGCTACCATAGCTTATCAAAATTTTCAAGAAAGTAGAATAGATAGAGATTTTCAATCGTCAACTCGTAATATTCGAGAAGAAGCTGTTGATGCGTATTCATTTAATTTAGATTTAGAAAAAAGATTTAGTCTTAAAACCCAATTTTTTTACGGTGTAGAGTATGTTTATAATAAAGTGATGTCTCATGGCGAAGAAGAAGATATATCTAATAACATAGTATCTCCAACGGTTTCTCGATACCCAAATGGAGCAAGTTGGCAGTCTGCGGCTGTCTATTCTAGTATTAAATATAAACCCAGCCCTAAATTTGTATTTCAGTCGGGCTTACGTTTTAATCATGTGATTTCTAAGGCTGATTTTAAAGAAAATAATGTGTTTTTAAATTTACCTTTTGAATCATCAAAAAATGAAGCAGGAGCACTTACAGGAACTGCAGGTATCAGTTGGTCGCCAAATAGAACTTTGCAATGGAAATTAAATGCATCGTCTGCTTTTAGAGCCCCCAATATTGATGATATTGGTAAGGTGTTCGATTCAGAACCAGGTTCTGTAGTCGTGCCAAATGAAACTTTAAGACCAGAGTACGCTTATGGTGGGGAGTTGGGATTGAAATTAAATTTTGATGATAAATTAGTGCTTGATATGAGTACATACTATACCTATTTAGATAACGCTTTAGTGCGAAGAGATTATAATTTAAATGGCGAGACAGAAATTATTTATGATGGCGAATTAAGTAATGTGCAAGCCATACAAAATGCTTCAAAAGCTTGGATTTATGGTTTTGAAGTAGGGTTAAAAATGGCTATTACTAATGGACTTAATCTGAATTCTCAATATAGTATTATTGGTGGAACAGAAGCGGCAGGCGATATAGAAGTTCCTATTCGTCATGTAGCACCAAATTTTGGAAATACACATTTGGTTTGGAATTCTAAAAACTTAAAACTGGATGTATTTGCTAATTATAATGGCGATTTATCTTTTAATCAATTAGCACCATCAGAAATTGAAAAAGATTATATCTATGCTTTAGATGAAAACGGCAATCCATATAGCCCATCGTGGTATACGCTTAATTTTAGAGCGCAATATCAAATAAACAGTTCTACAACAATAACAGTGAGTTTGGAAAACATAACAGACCAACGTTATAAAACCTATTCGTCTGGTATTGCAGCAGCAGGACGGAACTTTATTTTGTCATTAAAATATAGTTTGTAACCTCATTACGAAACTTTTTAAAAAGTTGGGGTAATCTGCTAAATTGTAATTTGTAAGATTAATCCGTGTCTTGTAACGATGCTAGGAGGCAAAGCGAAGACTAAAAAAATAGGCCTTGTTTTGCAGAGATTCGAAAAGGTTTTTGTCGCGAAAAGACGCGAAGGCGCAAAGCGAAGACTGAAAAATCAACGTTTATTTCGCTGAGATACGCAGGTTTTTTACAGACTCGCAAAGTATGAATTTACAAGGATTTTGAAAACATTTTAAAACGCTCTGTGTATCTCCGTGAAAACCCTGTGTTATAATTTCAGCTTTTCTAGAAGCACAATATATTCGTAAAGACAATTATCTTTTTACAGCTTTTTTAGTAATAATTGCTCCGTTTGATAATTCAACTTTAGCAATATAAACCGTGCTACTTATTTTTGAAAGCTTGTAAGTTTCAGAATTAGTCTGACCTTTAAACTCATATAATTGTCTTCCTAACAAATCAAATATTCTAATTGTTTTTATAGTATTAGAAGTTGTGAATTGTACATTGTCATCTTTAAGTTCAACAATTTTAAGTGATTTTGAATCTGAAATAACATCATTAGTGGATAAAGCATTGTCATTAAATACAATTTCAAAACGGTCATTAAACTCTCCAGTTTCAGATGTAAATGTGTAATCTGAAGTAGATAAATTGTGTAGTTTGTTAAGTAGATTGTCTTTTATATAAATGGTGTTGTTGTTTAAAAAATGACCTTGTAATTGTGCAATAGATAGTTTGTATAAAGTTGGCACATCAATTTTGGTGCTAAAACCAATATTTAAAACTTCATCATTATTTATACTATTTAAACTTTTCCCTTGAATTACGTATTTTGTGTCTACGTTTTCAATTGTAGAATATAAAACTGCACCATAATTTTCAGGAATTAATCTAGGCGCATCAAAGGCCATGCCGTCATAAGCATTAGTAGCATTGTCAACGTAGCCAACAAGTATTTGATTAAACACACCATTATCTGATGTTAAGTTTACCCAAAGTCTGTTTTCTGAAGAACTAGAAGTACTCGATTTTTTTGCACTAGCAGCTTTAAAAAACTGCGTATTACTTGTGCCATTTGCCATACGCATAGCGTTGGTAAATGTAGCTGTACCACCAATAGCTGTTGAAGGAATAAAAAAGCCTTGACCAGATGCTATAAAACCATTAGGTTGACTTCCAGTATCTCCCCTAGCGCCAACACCACCAACGCCAACAGCATATGTAGCATAATCATCTAAACTAAAATTTAAGTTTTCATTACCTGGATTAGCTGTACTTGGTGGGGTGCCTTGATCCCAAAAATAAGCCACACCTTCTACAACTGTAGAATTTGCAGTATGAAAAGCATTAAAATCTATAGCAGAAGGATAAGGGTTTCCAATAAAGTTCCACTTCATCCCAAGATTAGCAGGATTAAAAGTAATGTTTACGGGAACATCTCGTGTATTAAATTCTCCTGTAAAAGTTGCAATATCTGTTGCTCCAGGAAAATGAAGTCGAGCCGCAGTTGCAGCATAACCAACACCAGGTAACATCGTATTTCCAGCCATTGCAGTTTGCCAATCGTTACCAGTTTCACCTATATCATCTCCATCTGTATCTACAAAGCCTGCTGCATTGAATGAATAACGCCTATCCGCATCTACAAGAGGAAATACATTTCCTATGGTTTCTCCAACAACAGGAGAACTCCAATAAGTATAATAAAACCAATCGGCTTTTGGTGGAGTTATTTTATTAACAGATGCTGTACCAGTACCGCTAACTGTAAAAGTACCTGTATTGCCACGCTGAACAAAGTTTCCTTGAGTTTCAACTATTAAAGTACCATCAACAATCACGTTGTTTTCAACTTCTATAAATCCACCATTATTTACTCTTACAATTACAGGATTAGTAGTGCTTGATGATACTTCATTAATATATAAGCTACATGCTGAAAAGCTATTAGCTGTTGTAGCAGTATAGTCTCCATCGATTACAACAGAAGTTGTAGATGTAGGAGGAGCATCCCAAGATGTTCCATTCCATGTTACAGTAGTTGGACAAGTTAAGGCAGAAATAACACCGTTAAAAGTAAAATCATTAATGCTAAAAGTCCCAGTGGAACCGCTAGCTCCCCAACCATAAAACCGAAATGTTATTGCACTTGATATATCTTGGTAAGTACCAGAAGATAAATCTATTGTTGTACCACTTGTCGTTGGAATTCCAATATTTGCACTATAACCATCTAAACTACTTCTAAAAGCGAAATTTATTGGACCTGTTGGTGAGACTTGACCTGTATAAACAAAATTTACAAAGTCAATTTCAAATGTTGTATTTGGTGTTAACGTAAATTCAAAATAATCATTAAGGTCTAAGCTTGCTGAATCCCAATTAATAGCGTTATATCTGTCATTTGCATTTCTTCCACTAACCCCAATTCCTCTGCTAATTCCATTAACTGAAATGTTGGGGTCAACATATTGCCCTGTGAAATAAGGATTAATTTGTCCTGGGTTTGTTCCAGTTATTATATTTGAAAAAATATCTTGTCCAAAACCTAAAGCAACTACACCAAAAAGTGCAATTGTAATTGTAATCGATTTTATATAAGTAATCTTTTTCATAATCGTTAAGTTTTAAAATTTAGATTTGGCTTTTATAAATTTTATTCTTGTTATTAATGGTTCTATTGTTATTTTTGATAAGCTATGCAATCAAAAAAAACATATACGGTACAAGAAGCCACCAAAAAACTGGAGTATTATTGTGCGTATCAGGAACGCTGCCATCAAGAAGTTAGAAATAAGTTAGAGACTATGTACATGATACCCGAGGCTATCGATGTGATTATAGTTCATTTGCTTGAACATAACTTTCTTAATGAAGAACGTTTTGCCAAAACATTTGTAAGTGGTAAGTTTAGAATTAAGGCTTGGGGCCGTCGTCGATTAACTTTTGAATTAAAGAAAAAAGACATAGGCAAAGTTAATATAAATCAGGCACTTGCAGAAATTGAAAACACGGAGTATATCGAAGTTTTCAATGATTTAGCCGAAAAAAGAGTCAAATTGATTAAAGAAAATAACATTTTTAAGAAACGAAAAAAATTAATCGATTATCTGCTTTATAGAGGGTGGGAATCGCATTTAGTATATGAAAAAGCCTACGAATTAATCAAATAACAAACAAAAAAAGAGGTCATAGATGATTTCTATGACCTCTTTTTTTTGTAAGAATTGATTCGTTTTTATAAATTAAAAGAAGCACCTAAATTAACAGTAAATTGATTATGTAAGGTTTCAGCAGCTGTTAAAGTGCCTGTTTTGTATTTTGCAAATGGGACGTTTAATTCGGTAAAAATACCAAAGCCTTCAGTAAAAAAGTAACGCGCTCCTAAATGCCCGCCAAAGTTTTTAAGCCCAAGACTTAACCCAGGATACACATCAAAGTTCTCATCAATATTTATCACATTTCCTAGGTTCGCATTAAAACGCGCTCTAACATCAAAACGATTGTCAAAATTGGCATCAAGGCTGTCATCTACATGGTTTTTTAAGGCATCGTCAACACCTAAAAGGTAAGTAGAGGATATTCCAATAGAAATATTTTCGCCAATACCAAAATCGTAACTTAAATTAAGACCAGTACCGTTATCTTGAAGGTTAGCGCCAACCTGGAATTTGTTATCACCATTTCCTATATAAGCCTGAGCGTTAATAAGTGATACACTTAATATTGCTAATAATAAAATTGATTTTTTCATGATTTGAGTTTAAATTTTAAGTTGGCAAATATATTACAAGTTTTTTAAAATGAAACTTAATATTTATAAATGCTTATGCGTTCTAACTATGGCTTGTTCATTTTTCCAATCTATCCATTTCTGCCCTTTAATACGGCGCATTACATTATCGTAATTGCGCATAATAAAAACGTTATAAACTGCCTTTCCAAAATTTTTGGGATTTCTGGCAATAGCACGTAAGCTCATAGAAAACCCAGGCGTTAGATAGCGCATGTGGTGCCAATATCCTTCGGGCATATATAAAACTTCACCATGGTTAAGTTCTGTTTTATAGCCCTTAGCTTTTTTTAACATCGGCCATTTGTCAAAATCAGGATTGTTAAAATCGATATCTTCTCTTGCAATAAGAGAATGCGGGATTTTATACAAAAAACCGTTCTGTTCTTGGTCAAACAAAATACATTGCTTTTTGCCTTCAAAATGAAAGTGAAAAATATTGGCTAAATCAATATCATAATGCATAAAAGTATGCGAATCTCTTCCGCCGAAAAACAGCATGGGTATGCCTTTCATTAATCGTAATCCAAAATCAGGGAAGTTAAAATCTTTTTGCAATGCAGGGATTTCCTTGAGCGCATTCCATAAAAAAATACGATATTTAGTAGGTTTGTTCTTCAATAAATCCACATAATCGCTCAATTTCATTTTAGCATGTGGTTCATTAAAACCATCTCTGTAATCCACAGGTCTGTCATCATAAAGCGGGATAGTTAAATCCCCGCCAATCGCTTTCATATAGTCCAAATTCCATTTGGTGTATGCGGGCCAGTCTTCAATAAAGCGCTCAATAACCACAGGTTTTTGTGGCTTAAAATAGTGCTTTAAAAAATCCGCTTTAGTAATTGTTTTTACTCGCGGAATATCCTGTAAGTTTAACGACAAAGCTTAATTTAGTTTTAGTAGGTAAAGTTAGTGAAACCTTGTGAGAATAGAAATAGTATTTTATTAGGATGCCAGCCAGCCAGCGGGTAGGTTACCTCGCCCTTTGTCTGCTTTCAAGGCAGGTGGTCGGGCTTTGCACTTTATCTTTTGCTTTTTGTCATCCCTGTAAAGGCAGGAATCCAGTTGTAAATGTTTAGTTTCTCCAAAAGTTTATTACTTGTATGTTAAAGAACAGAAGGATGCTGTTTCAATCTTTAAAGCAAGCTTGCCTTAAGGTCATTCTTAGTAAGCAACAAGATTTATTTAGCTGCTTTAGCCTTTTCTTTAGCCACTTCGTTTCGCTCAATGGTATGTTCAGGACGTGTCCATTTTGGTTTTTCGCCCAAGGCTTCGTATTCAGATTCACTAGCTTCAACCGTTTTTGGTTGCACCTTTTTTGTAAAAGGTTTTTGCGGATTTAGTCCTAATAAGTCAAACATTTTCATGTCTTCGTTTACATCAGGGTTAGGCGTTGTTAATAATTTATCGCCAGCAAAAATAGAATTAGCACCAGCAAAAAAGCACATGGCTTGTCCCTCTCTAGTCATTTGGGTTCTTCCTGCACTTAATCGCACTTGGGTTTCTGGCATTACAATTCTAGTGGTAGCTACCATACGTATCATATCCCAAATAGAAACGGGTTGTTGGTCTTCAAGAGGTGTGCCTTCAACAGCTACTAGTGCATTGATAGGAGTTGATTCTGGCTGCGGATTTAAAGTAGACAGCGCCACAAGCATACCAGCTCTGTCTTCTATATTTTCACCCATACCAATAATACCACCGCTACAAACCGTTACATTGGTTTTGCGCACATTACCAATAGTGTCCAAGCGGTCTTGATAACCACGTGTGGAAATCACTTCTTTATAATACTCTTCAGATGAATCTAAATTATGATTGTAAGCATATAAACCAGCTTCAGCTAAGCGTTGTGCTTGGTTTTCGGTAATCATTCCTAAAGTACAACACACTTCCATATCCAGTTTGTTAATGGAACGTACCATTTCCAGAACTTGGTCAAATTCTTCACCATCTTTCACATTTCTCCAAGCTGCTCCCATGCAAACACGGGAACTTCCTGTAGATTTTGCACGTAAAGCTTGTGCCTTAACTTGCTGAACGCTCATTAAATCATTGCCTTCAATATCGGTATGATAACGTGCTGCTTGCGGACAATAACCACAATCTTCAGAACATCCACCAGTTTTTATAGATAATAAGGTACTTACTTGAACCGTATTGGGGTCGTGGTTTACACGGTGTACCGTTGCTGCTTCGTAAAGCAGTTCCATTAAGGGTTTGTTGTATATGTCTAGTATCTCGTCTTTGGTCCAGTTGTGTTTAGTCTCGCTCATAAATCTGCTCGTTAGTTAGCATCAAAAATACTAATTTAAAAGTTATGCCCTTAATTTTTAGACAACAAAATAGAAACTGCATTTCCGCCAAATCCCACGGCATTTACTAGTATATTTTGAATTTTATTTGGTATTTTTTGGTTTTTTAGATAAGGAATGCCAATAAATCGTTGATGTTGTAACATCAGCACAGCAAATTCAATACTTAAAGCTCCTGAGGCTCCAAAGGTGTGGCCGATCTTCCATTTATTTGAAGTTACTGCTGGCATATTATCTTTAAATATAGCTTCAATGGCTTTAAATTCTGAAATATCGCCTTTAATGGTTCCTGGAGCATGCATAACAACAATATCAATATCTTCAGGGTTCATAGCGCCCAAGGCCATTTGCATGGATTTTTGAAAACATTGCGCATCACTTGAAATGGAAATGTTGTGCTTTAAAATTTCAGTAGCATAACCAAAACCTTTTATAATAGCGAGTGCATTTTCATGTATTCCAGATTCTAAACATGCCATAGAAGCGCCTTCTCCTAAAACCATGGTGTTTTTAGTTTTGTTGAGGTCTAAGGCTCTGCAAGGAAAAGCATTAGTTTCTTTTGAATATATTTTTAAAGCCTGCATTTGTGCAATAGTAAACGGCGTTAATGGGGCTTCACTTCCGCCTACCAAGAATGTACCGCACATGCCTGAATTTATCCAAGCAATGCCGTTAAGCATACTATGTAATGCCGTAGAGCAAGTAATAGAATGACTTATTTCTGGGCCTTCAGTTTGTAAATCGTGTGCCACCCAAGATGATATATTCCCTAAAGTTGTTGTTGGAGAACTTAAGGTGTCTGACTTATTATTTTTTAAAAACGATTCGTGATATTTTTCAAAAAGCTCTGTAGCACCACGAGAAGAACCAATATTAATTCCGTAGTTATCTGTGCCGTTCCAACCAGCCTGTTTTATGGCTTGTCTTGACGCGTAAATAGCATATAGAACAGTACTATCTAGTGATTGGTATTTGTTGTCTGATTGTCGTAAAACGGCAATATCTTGTTTAGCTTCTTCAGGAATTTCAGAGACTAAAACTTCTTTTCCTAAAAAATCTTTTTTAGTAATGCAATGTGTCTTATTTTGGTAGCTTTCCCAAGCGTCTTCAAGAGATTTTCCTAAGGAAGAAATAGATGAAATAGCGGTAATTGAGATTGGTTTTTGCATATTTTTTCGTCATGCTGTCCCGAAAGCTTTCAGGATTATTTCAGCATCTCATAATTTTGTGATGCGAATCTGAAACAAGTTCAGATTGTCGTTAATTGACAAAAATAGTACTTATGCGTTAGGGATAGAAGCGGCATCCTTTTTAATTTTCAAAAAAATTTAAAAGATATAGCGGATAGCCCGACCCTTGTGGTAACGCCCTAAATAATTTCTAAAGCTTCTTCAATAACCTGATAAACTTTTTGCAGTTGTTTTTTAGTAATAACATACGGTGCTTGAATATAAATAGTGTTCCCCAGAGGGCGCAAAAACACGCCGTTATCCATAAAAAATTTAAAGAGTTTATCTCGTAAATTCCCGTAGCGTTGCATTTCAACATTCAAATCGAGTGCAAAAATAATTCCTATGTGTCTTGTAGATTTTACTTTCGGATGATGTTTTATACGATTTCCAAAAGCTTGATGTGAGGCTATGATTGTTTTTATGTTATTTTGAATTTCCTCTGATTGCAATAACTCAATACTTGCCAATGCTGCGGTACACGCCAAGGGATTAGCAGAATAGGTGTGTCCGTGAAAAAGCCCTTTGCTGATATCGTCACTATAAAAAGCATCGTAAATTTTCTGAGAGCATGTGGTAAGTGCCATAGGCAGCAAACCACCAGTTAAGGCTTTGCTTAAGCACATAACATCTGGTTTGGTTTCCATATGAAGTGATGCGAAATGCTTTCCTGTTTTTCCGAAACCTGTCATAACTTCGTCCGCTACGGTTATGATATGATGGTTTTTACAGAATTTTAAAATGGCATTTAATCCTTCAGCATCATGCATGTTCATGGCTGCTGCGCCTTGTACTAAAGGTTCGTAAACAAATCCGGCTACTTGGTTATTTGAAACAATAGCTTTTAAGAGTGTTATTATTTCATGACTATTTTCACCATTAGGAACAGGAATACGCTTTACATCTAAAAAGAATTCTTCAAAAGGTCCGTTATAAACCGAAAGCCCTGAAACACTCATGGCGCCAAAAGTATCACCATGAAACCCGTCTTCAAAAGCAATTAAGGTATTGCGTTTTTCACCATTATTAAAATGATATTGCAATGCCATTTTAATACCAATTTCAACGGATGTTGAACCGTTGTCACTAAAAAAAATCTTGTTTTGATTTTTTGGTAAAATTTCGATGAGTGCTTCCGATAATTTTATGGCAGGTTCGTGAGTAAACCCACTAAAAACCACTTGGTCTAATTGCTGCATTTGGTCGGAAACCCGATCGGTAATGTATTTGTTACAATGTCCATACATGCAGGTGTACCAGGAGGCAATGGCATCAATATATTCCTTACCATTTTCATCTGTTAAAATGCATCCTTTTGCTTTGGTTATAGCAATAGTTTCTGGATGTAACTTGTGCTGTGTTAATGGATGCCAGAGGTGTTTTTTATCGCGGTTTTGTAGACTCATTTGTAATATTTAGAAGTTTAATTGCAACGATTCAAGACCTGAAAGATTTTGTTTTAAAACGATTTCAACATCTTTATTTTCAACATGTCCTAGAATGCCCCAAGTTCCATTAAACCCTTCGTCTAATAAAAGTTTTATCATATCTTTTTCGTGTTCGCCTTTTCCAATAGGTAAGATTTTTGCACCATCTATTTGCATACCATTTAAATTTACCGATGCTAAGTGAGGTTTTATAGTTTTAACTATTTGAGGGAAGTTTTCCAGATAATTGTGTGCATGATGAAAATTATATACCATTTTTAGATCATAATCTGGGAGCGACTCAATGATTTTAACTTGGTTATCAGGGTTTCCAAACCATCCTTTATGATTGTAAAGTTGAATTTTGCAATTAATTTTATCCGCTTTTGCTTTAATAAATTTAATCATTTCGGCGGTGTAGTTAATTGATTCTTCTTGTGTTAAATCTTCAAAAAAATTATTGCTAAAACTTAACCACAAATTTGTTCTAAGATTTGATTCTTTTAAAATTTCAAAAACTTTTTCATTTGATGGACTTAACTTACTAAGACTATCTCTTTTTGCATTTAGCCACAACCAAACCGATACAACTTCAATATTATTTTTTTTCGCGAGTTCTAATTCGCTTTTCATATCATTTAAATCTTTGTCGCGCCAATCATATGCATATTTTGTAAAGCCTAAGTCTTTTAGCATTTTAATGCGTTGTGTGGGTGTTCTTTCCAAAGAATCAAAGGCCACAATACACCACGGATAAAGGTTATCCATATTTAGATTAGGTCTGTTTTTATCAGTACAGGATTGTAATAATGTAAGAGCATAAATAAAAAAAACAATATGATTTACATAACGTTTCATAAGAATAGTTTGTTTTACTAAAAAATTATAAGTGCTCTCTAAACAATTCAGCATACTCTTTTACCACATTTTTGTCAAAATAAGGCTCTTCTTCAATGCGTCCAATAATTGGAACTTGAGTCATTTTTTTGATAATATCTTCTGTTGTTTTATGTTCGTTTCCGCTAAAAATAAGGGACACATCAAATCCTTTTTCTTTAAGTAAATTTACTGTTAAAAGTGTGTGGTTGATGCTTCCAAGATAATGTCTTGATACTACAATGACTTTATATTCTGGTTTAATTAAATTGAAAACGGTGTCTTTGTTATTTAGAGGCACTAATAAACCACCGGCGCCTTCAATTACTAAATGATTGTTTGTTTTGGGGGCTTTAATTTTTTTGATATCGATTTCAATACCATCAATATCAGCCGCACCATGCGGACTCATTGGTGTTTTGAGAGCGTAGGCGTTTGGATGAAATTTGGATTTAGAATTTGAAACTAATCGTTTTACTTTTTTAGTATCGCAATTATCAAGTTCCCCTGCTTGTACAGGTTTCCAATAATCGGCTTCTAAAGCTTCCGTTATAATGGCTGAAGCTACTGTTTTACCAACATCGGTTGAAATTCCTGTAATGAAATATGCTTTTTTCTTCATCAAATCATTTAATAGCTCGCCACGAATTCACAAATATATTGCGAAAAATAATTCGTGTATTAGTGGCTAAAACTCATTTTAAATCGAATTCTGTTTTACAATCTTCGCACTTATATTTATGTCTGGTGTAAAATGGTAGTGCCGAAAATAATACACCAAAAATAAACGCAAAAAACGATTTGGCATCTTTTATTGTTGAAAATAACTCAATTCGATTCCCTTTGCAATTTGGACAACTAATAGTATTCCCTTCATCATCAACTGAGTATTTGTTGATGGATTCTAAAATATGTTGCGCTTTTAAAGCATCAGTTGATAAGACTTTGAGTTTAACGCCACCAATGGCATTACTTACTAGGGGGTCTGTATCTATAGTTAAATTGTCTGATAGAAAAACCTGAATACCTTCGGCCTCTAAACGTCCTTTTATAATTTGGGCTTCAGTGGAATATTGAAATCTAGCAATGGTTTTAAAAGTGTCGCTCATATATAATATTGAATGCGTTATGTGATACTGAAATAAATTCAGCACAAGCAAGTTCAGCATGACTGCGTCACAAAAGTAGCTAACAGTTGTAATATTTTCGATATATCATCTTCTGAATTATAACTATGCAAACAAAAACGCAAACGTTCTTGACCTTCAGGAACTGTTGGAGATAAAATGGGCTTTATATCATACCCATAGTCTTGAATTTTTTTTGCAATTGATTTTACTTGGTCGTTTCCTGAAATAATACAACAATGTATGGCTGAATCAGATTCAATAAAAATATTTTCAAGTTTGTTTTTAATAATTTCAGCTTTAAAAAATTGAATATTTTGATGAAGTTTCTCATTGTTTTTAGTACTGGCCAAGTCATTATAAACCGTATGAATCGCTGCTAAACTATGTGGCGGTAGAGCCGTTGTATAAATTAAACTTCTGGAAAAATTAACTAAATATTGTTTTAAGTCTTCACTTCCAAGAATTGCGGCGCCATGGCAACCGATAGCTTTTCCAAAAGTAATTATGCGAGCAAAAACAGTTGCTTCTAATTTTAAATCTTGAATGATGCCTTCACCACGCACTCCAAAAACACCAATAGCATGGGCTTCGTCAACCACTAAAAAAGCGTTATGTTTTTTACTTATCTGAGATATTGCTACTAAATCTGGAGAATCGCCATCCATGGAGAATACGGATTCTGTGACTACATATATCTCTTGATGAGATTCTGAAACAAGTTCAGAATGACGAAGCATTAGCTTTTCTAATGCTTCTAAGTTGTTATGTTTGAATTTATAAGCTTTGGCGTTGCTCATTGAAATACCATCGCGAATGGATGCATGGATATATTCGTCATATAAAATAACATCCCCACGTTGAGCTACGCTTGAGAAAAACCCAATGTTCGCATCGTATCCCGAGTTAAACACTATAGCCGCTTTACTATTATGAAACTCACATAATTGATTCTCTACGGTATTATATAGCGCATGGTTTCCTGAAAGCAAACGCGAACCTTTTGACCCATTTTGTTGGATATTTTGATTAATTAGAAAATCATGACTTCTGTTAAAAATAGTTTCAGATTTTGAAAACCCTAAATAATCGTTTGACGAAAAATCTACCAAATTACTTTGTGCTCCAAGTTGGCGCAAAGCATTATTCGCTTTGCGTTCATCTAGTTTTTGTTGTAGTTTTTTGGGAAAGACTTTCATTTTAAACAAATATAAATAATGCTTTTGTTATTACGTGATTAAAATATTTTTAATTAAAATTATTGTTTTTCGATAATTTTTATATATTTGTTATCGTTAAACAATAATTATATTATGCAAATGACTAAAAACATTCTTTTGAACATAGCAATTATAATTTGTAAAATTATTAGGTTATTAATCAATAGCGTCCTAAACGATTAAAAAAGAGAAAGGGAAATTTGTTCCGCAAAGTTACCTTTGTGGTGCAAC
>NZ_BAABJJ010000042.1:0-49825 GCF_039543245.1 Algibacter agarivorans | reverse complement strand
AAATATGAATAATACTCCAATCCTTTTTAAAAATGAATAGTTTTTGGACTTACTTCTGAAAGTGCCTAATTAGTTATTAAAACCACTTCGTTTGAAGTGGTTTTTTGCTTTTATAAAAACTTGACTTTGTAAAAAAATTCTACTACCTTCGTTTAACAAGCGATAAAGTTCACCTGTGCGGTCCCGATAACTATCTGGATTGTTTCAGTATTGAAACGGAACTTTATCTTTGCATTACCATTCATTGCACGAAAATAATAAACAATTATGAGAAAAATAATTTTAGCAATTTCAATACTTATGATGTGTAATACTTCTTGTAAAAAAGAAATAGAAACATCTATGGAAACATTAAAAGAAGATATTGTTTTTAACCAGCTGTTAACAGACTATAACGAAGGTAAATTAGCATTAAATCCTTTAAAAGCAACCTTCGCTGGAGATAATCGTTTTAACGATCAATTTCCAAATACTTTATCCGATGAATATAGTTTAAAAACTAATGACTTCTACACTAATTATAAAGAAAAATTAGCCAATTTTCAAGATAAAACCCTAACTGAAAGTCAGCAAATGAGTAAAACTGTTTTAGATTGGGATTGTGATATGGCTTTAGGGCAAAACAGCTTTAAAAATGATATTTTAATGCCTATCAACCAAATGTGGACAATCAATTTAACAATGGGACAGTTTGCGAGTGGAAGTAGTGCGCAACCTTTTAAAACCACTAAAGATTATGAAAACTGGTTAAGTAGATTAGACAAATACAACGTTTGGTTACTATCTGCTGAGAAACGCATGAAACAAGGAATTAAAGAAGGTTATGTTTTACCAGCTTCGTTGATTAAAAAAATCATACCACAGTTTGAAGTATTAGCAACCACAGCATTGAAAGATCATTTATTTTATTGGCCAATAAAAAATTTGCCAGCTGATTTTTCTACTGAAGAAAAGAAAGAATTAACTGCTTCTTATACAAAAATATTGAATGATAAATTGATTCCATCATTTAAATCGATGTACATATTTTTACAATCAGACTATGCAAACGCTGGCAGAAAAGATAGCGGAATCAATGGCATTCCTCAAGGAAAAGAATACTATCAACATTCCATAAAAAAATATACAACAACCGCAATGTCTGCGGATGAAATTCACGAACTTGGATTAAAAGAAGTTGCTCGAATTTTATCAGAAATGGAAAAGGTAAAACAACAAGTTGGTTTTAATGAAAGCCTAGAAAATTTCTTCAACTATGTCCGGGAGAATAAAGAATTAATGCCTTATTCAACTCCAAAAGAAATCATTGACAACTTTAATTCGATTCACGAAAGGATGAAACCGCAATTAGAAAAATTATTCGGAAATAAACCTAAAACTCCTTTTATAATTAAACGAACCGAAAAATTCAGAGAAGCTTCTGCTAGTGCAGAATACAACAGAGGTTCTTTTGACGGTACACGTCCTGGAGTTTTTTACACACCAATCCCTGACGCTTCAAAATACAATGTATTTTCTGATGAAGCTTTATTTTTACACGAAGCAATTCCTGGGCATCATTATCAAATTTCATTAACGCAAGAAAACGAAGATTTACCAGATTTTAGAAAAACGCTTTGGTATAGTGCTTATGGTGAAGGTTGGGCATTATATACCGAAAGTCTGGGTAAAGAACTTGGTTTATATTCCGATCCTTATCAATATTTCGGAATGTTAGGGATGGAAATGCACCGTGCAATCCGTTTGGTGGTTGATACAGGCATACACACAAAAGGTTGGTCTCGTGAAAAAGCGATACAATACTCGTTGAATAATGAAGCGGAACCAGAGGCCAGTATTATTTCTGAAATTGAGCGCTATATGGCAAATCCTGGTCAAGCACTATCGTATAAAATTGGTCAGTTAAAAATCCGTGAATTGCGGGCTAAAGCTAAAAAAGAGTTGGGAAATCAATTCGATATACGTGAATTTCACCATGAAATTTTAGAAACTGGTTGTATTCCATTAGAGCTATTAGAATCAAAAATCAACAAATGGATTTCTACTTATAAATAATTTTTTTTCTATTGTTACTAGCAGCCTAAAAAATATAGAAGCGAATATGACAAAGAAAAATATAACAAAGCGAAATGGCAACAATAGGTATCAGTAATTGCCTGGGGATGGTAAGTGCCAATCGGAATATCCCTCACTCTGTGCCTTTTTGCTAACTTAATACTGTTAAGCAACTACCCATAACCGAAACCGTTAAACGAACCGCTGAAAAACTCACCCCAACAAATCCTTCAAAGCGGGCTCTAAACTATTATACTTAAAATAAAACCCTTTTTCTGTTATTCTTTTACAACTCACACGCTGACTTTCAAATAAAAGCATATGCATTTCGCCTAAAACGAGTTTCATAAAAAACTTGGGGATATTTGGCATAAACAAAGGTTTATGCATCACATTGGCTATGGTTTTAGTTAACTCCTTATTGCTAACTGGGTTTGGTGCAACACCATTATAAACACCATTTAAACGGTGTTTATAAACATACAAAAACATATGAGCCAAATCGTTTATATGGATCCATGATTGCCACTGTTTACCATGTCCAAAAGCTGAGCCTAGTCCATATTTAATGGGCTTAACTAGCTCTTGCAAAGCACCACCTTTATTTGATAACACTAAACCAATCCTAATTTTTGATACCGTAATATTTAGTTTGGAAAATTCATCCACAGCATCTTCCCACACGGTAACTACTTGCCCTAAAAAAGAGTCACTAACGGCACTAAATGTATGGTCGTAATAATTAGTTAAAGAATCTGGATATACGCCAATGGCACTTGCAGAAATGACTTGTTTTATGGTATGACTTTCCCCCTTTAAAGCATTAACCAATAAGGCTGTTGTTTCTTTTCTACTCGATAGAATTTCCTTTTTATACTTGGGTATCCATCGTTTTGAAACGGTTGCTCCTGCCAAATGAATAATGGTATCAACATCTTTAAAACAATTGCTATCGATTTCCATAGCTTTCGGGTTCCAATAAAACCCTTGATAGTTTTCTATTTGGATTATTTTAGATTTACTGGTCGTTAAGTAGTTTACTTTTATGTTTTTTTCATGGCAGCATTTTACAATTTCTTGTCCTATCAATCCTGTTGCTCCTGTTATTAAAACGCGCATATTCTTTTTTTATAAAGTTACGAAACGACCTAATGGATTACTAGCATTTTGTATTAGGTTTAACAGAACAGTGATTACTTTGATTGACGGATGACAGATGACTGAAGACCAAAAGCTAGCCGGACAAAGCAACAACTAAAACTGAGACTGATTACTGAGACTGAGACTGTAAACTATTTAACAGCTCTGAGCATTTCGCGTTTTCCAGGAGGCCCAGGAAGTCTTTCTACAGTAAAACCAACGGCTTGCATAGCACGACGCACACTTCCTTTTGCTGAGTAGGTTACCAAAACACCTCCCGTTTTTAAAGCGTTATACATTTTCTGAAATATGGATTCTGTCCATAACTCTGGTTGAACCCTAGCGCCGAACGCATCAAAATAAACGAGATTGAATTTATCTGTATCATCTATTTCATTAAAAAACTTCTTTTGTTTTGTTAATGATAAATGGGATGTTATGGCATGCTTTTCTCCCCAAGACATTTGATGAAGTTTATTAAAAAGGGCTTCATTTTTTTCAGCTTGCAATTGCTTCGGATAATTTAGTTGTTCAATTTCATCTATAGAAATCGGATACGCTTCAACACCAAAATAATCGATATTTATATTCAATTTTTCGGCTTCCAAAAGTGTTATAAAAGTGTTTAAACCAGTACCGAAACCAATTTCTAGAATCGATATATCATCATCATTTAATAAATTATGAGACTTCTCGACTGAGCTCGAAGTGACATCCGATAATAAATTCATTTCAGAATGACAAAAATGATGTAAACCATGTTTTATAAACACATGATAAGCTTCTTGTATAGCACCATGTTTGGAATGATATTGCTCATCCCAATCTGGCAAATGAATGGTTGAAGAACCATCCGCAGTTATTACTACTTCTCGCTTCAAATTATTGTATTATTAAAACACCATCAGCTTCAAATGAATAGGTTCTTTTGGGTTCTGTTATTGTTTCTATGTATTCAGCAGATTTGCCAGCATCCTCAGCATAATGTCTTTGTTCTTTAACCGACACTTCTTCTATAAATGCTTTTCCGTTTACGATAACTGTTTTGCCTGCTATATCTTTTGGTACAAAAAATCCATAATCTTTAAACTTTACCATCACGTCATTCCCATCTTCTAAATCCAATTGCATCCAGCATCCTTTAGCTTGGCAAACATCTTTCACTTTTGCTTTCATTTTAGAATTTATGCTATCGCCGACATTCATGGTTTTATAATGTGATGCCATAGAAGTTGACGCAATAGCATCATCAGCAATTATTTTTTTTCCAAAAGAAACATACTCAATATTTTCAACTTTAACGGGTATTTTAGTGTCTTCTTGACTTTTATTCTTGCAAGAACACATCATTAAAACACATATAACGACTAAGGTAATAGACTTCACGATTTAAATTTTTAACTTTTAAGCGATTTATGTAAATATACCTATTTTTTAAAAGCGATTTTCTTTAAATTTGTGGTTCCTAATAACTAGACTTATGAATGCTATAATCAACGATATAGAGATTATAAAGGCAAAAACTACAAAAATTAACGATGTAGATTTTGATAATTTAAAATTCGGACATGTTTTTTCTGATCACATGTTAGAATGTAATTATAAAGACGGGAAATGGCATGCACCAAAAGTCGTTCCTTACCACCCGATTACTTTAGATCCGTCTGCAAAGATTTTTCATTACGGACAATCTGTTTTTGAAGGTATGAAAGCTTACAAAGATGCAGACAAGAATGTCTGGTTATTTCGTCCGTTAGATAATTTTAAACGTTTGAATATTTCATCAAAACGATTGGCTATTCCTGAACTACCGGAAAATTATTTTATGGATGGTTTAAAGGCTTTGTTAGAAGTTGATAAAGACTGGATTCCAACAAACGAAGGAAGTTCGCTATACATAAGACCTTTTATATTTGCTTCTGGAAACGGGTTTCATGCCTCTCCAGCCGATGAATATAAATTTATAATTTGTACGGCACCTTCAGGCGCTTATTTTTCTGGTGAATTAAGAGTTTTAATTGAAGAAAAATACTCACGCTCTGCTAATGGCGGCGTTGGCTTTGCTAAAGCTGGAGGCAATTATGCTGGTCAGTTTTACCCAACACAACTAGCTATAGAAAAAGGGTATCAACAAGTTATTTGGACAGATGATAATACCCATGAGTATATTGAGGAAGCAGGTGCTATGAATATTTTTGTTCGTATAAACGATACTTTAATTACAGGACCAACGAGTGATAGAATTCTAGACGGAATTACCCGTAAAAGTATTATTGAACTTGCTAAAGCAGAAGGCATTCCTGTAGAGGTTAGAAAAATATCGGTTTCTGAAGTGGTTGAAGCTGCTAAAAATGGCTCGCTTAAAGAAATGTTTGGTGCAGGAACAGCTGCGGTTATTTCACCAATTGCTGGATTTGGATATAAAGATGTTGATTACGAGTTACCAAAACTAGATGACACATACGCTAGCTTTTTGAAAAAGCGTATTACAGATATACAAACTAATAAAGTTGAAGATCCTTTTGGGTGGCGATTTGAAGTTAAATAAATCATAAAAAGAGCGACCAATTGGTCGCTCTTTTTATTTGTCTAATATAAATTGAATATCTGGCTTAAAGTAGTTAGGCCCTTTAAGCACTTTACCATCTTCTCGGTAAATAGGTTGTCCGTTCTCCCCTAGTTTACTCATATTACTACGCTGAATTTCTTCAAACACTTCTTCTATTTTATGTTGCATTCCATGTTCTATAATGGTACCACAAAGAATGTAAAGCATATCCCCAAGGGCATCAGCAACTTCTACTAAATCGTTATTATTAGCTGCATCTAAATATTCTTCATTTTCTTCTCGCATAAGCTTATAACGCAACATATTCTTTGCCAAACCTAAATCTGCTTTAGGCGTTTCTCTGTGTCCGATTTTAAATGCTGTATGGAATGCTTTTACGGCTTCTATTTTATTTTTCATAAATATTATTTTGTCATTCTCGCAAAGGCGGGAATCTCATCATTATTAATTAAATTTGCATAAAAATAACGATATGTTTAGTAAAGGTCAAATCATTTTTGGAATTATCTTCTTTATTGTCTTTGCTATTGTTATTGGCTATACCTATCGTAAAGATTTAAAACTCCATAAACGTTTTTATGCTGGCAGCATCTGGGTGCTCATTGCCTTTATTGCTTTTATATTGTTTATTTCTGCTATTAAGTATTTCTTTAAGTAAAAAATATATCTTGATAATCAAGAATTCTCTTAAAACCATATACACCATACCTTACTTCGGTTTTTTATGCTTTTTATCTAGCTTTTAGTTTTTACAAATTATGTTTATCTAAATTAAATGAGAAATACACCCAGTAATGGGTATATTTTATGTTGCATTACTAACCATATTTGTATTATGAAGGATTAAATTTTAGCTCCAAAACATGTTACGGATTTTAGGATTGCAAGGTAAAGGCGAATTGATGCACTATGCTTTAAAGAAGAAATATAAGCTTTAAATATATAAAATGTTGGTATCAAAGACTCTTAATTACTATTATTTTACAGAAAACCCTTTTATTATTATAGCTTCTCATTTGAATAATAATCTTAATCGTTTAAAAATTTCAAAAACCAAATCTCACAACAAATGATTCAGCCTAATCCAAAATTTATAAGGGAAACCTCTTCTAAATTGAAAAAACTAAATTTTCATAAAAACGATTTTTCTAGTATAAACAACTTCCCACTAAACACAAAACAATGCTTATATGTTGTTGACTGGCAATATTCTAAAGTTTCATTTCAAAGAGATATCCAAAAACTATTAAGCTATAACGAAGATGAATTCACGCTAGAAACCCTACTAAACATTGCACACCCTGATGATTTGAATCTTATTAACAGAATTACCCAAGCGGCTGTAAATCATCTTACCAACAACAGCTGTTTAAATTTACAGAGCAGTTCGCTAAACCTAACCTATCGATTCAGAAAAAAAGATAACAGCTACGTTAAAATCTTGAGACAATCGTCCCTTTTTGAAGCGACCAAAAATGGTAAAATGAAAAGTAATTTATCCTTATTAACTGATATTTCTTTTTTTGATAACCCCGATACCGTTCAATGGGAATTTAATGCACCACACATTGAACAAAAAGCGTTTAAGGAGGAAGTTTATAAAGAGTTTAATAATTTTTTTACGTCAAGAGAAAAAGATGTTATAAAACTTATTGCCGAAAATTGCAAAACTAAAGATATAGCCAAAGCTTTATTTATAAGCGAGCACACGGTTTACTCTCATAGAAAAAATATTCTTAGAAAAAGTAAATGCCATAACGCTACGGAGCTCATGCGGTTTTGCTATAAAATTGGTGCATTATAAAAACCTCAAAAAATATGATGAATAAGACTCAAAATATAACTAAACCACTATGGACTAAAGTGCCATAGGTTTTTAAATTTGACTAAAGTAAGCAGTACTTGATTACTCTAGTATGAATGCATTTGTGTCGTTATCTGATTTTCTATGATGCTCTAAATATTCATTTACCATTTTGTCAGTGATATTCCTAGTACTCCAACACCCATATCCTATGGCCCAAAAATGACCACCCCAGTAACGTTTGTTCAATTCTGGAAATTCTTGCTTCAACCTTCGTGAACTTCTCCCTTTTAGCTTTTTAACAAGATCGCACGGACTGGGAAGATCGATGTTCTATGCGCATATGCACGTGATCCTTACTTACAACTCACTTCAAAACATTAACTCCCTCAGCATCGCACACCTGTATCAAAAGTGTTCTGCACTTTTTTTGAACATCACCTGTTAGGACCGGATAACGATATTTGGTGCTCCATACTATATGCACGGCCATCCTCGAAACTGTATGCCTATTTACACTTTGTTCTGTCATAACACAAAGGTAGGTTTTTTAAAAGCTAAAGCGAGATGCACTAAAGTGCATAGTTTTAACTATTTTTGAGACCAATAAAACAACTACAAAACGTATAATAAAGCAATAAGTAAAAAAACTACCGTTTAACTATAAAGTTTTCGATGTACATCTCAAAATCCCCAGTATTGGGGATTTTTTTGTTTACATATTTTATTCATATTTGCAATTATTAACAGAACTCTCAAACATCAGTTTCATATTAACAATTAATTTCCTATGTTTGAAAGCTTATTAATAATCCATCCCTTTAAAATAATATAATCAATTGAGTATTAATTTTATTTTTATTCATAACAACTCCATACAATTTAAAAAACACTCTGGGCTATCTAAAATAACCGATGTCCATTTGGAATCAAAATCCCTCTATTTCAACAATACAAACATTTAACCACTTAAATCTATTTATATGAAAACCATTAAAACATTATTTATTCTAGCCATTTTTTCTATTGCAACTTACTCATGTTCTTCCGATTCGGAAAACAATGACAACAGTGGAAATGATGAATTGGCCAATATGCAAAACGAAACTGAAAATTCAGCTATTGAAGTTGATGATTTAAATTCAGCTATTGACATAGATGGAGCAACAAAAAACGACGGAGCACCTCCGGCACCTAACAGTAATATAGATCTTCAAATTAATTCCAATGACGCAGAAGCCCATCAAAAATCTGGTTTCAATTTAAAATTTTCAACTTCAGAAACCAATATTGCCGGTGCTTATTTACAGTTTAAGGATGTAAACAACAATAGTGCATCAAATTATTTCGACATTCCAACGTCTAGCTTTTTAACAGGTAAAAACTCAAACACAAAAGGAAAAACATCTTCCAAAGCCTTTAGTACTTCTAGAGGAAATAATAATTTGACGGGCGAAGAGTTCCTAATTGATGTAGATTTTGGAGACGCTATTCCCGCTGGACAATTTTGTGGAACGTTATGTATTTACGATAGTAACAATAACATAAGTCAAGCTGTTACTGTATGTGTTGAAGTTGAAGCTTGGGGCGGAAACGCTTCTATTGTTGGCGATTGGATTGAAATAGAATCTACAGACTTTGATGATGATGAAGCACAAATTTCATGTACTAACGGACAAACTATAAACGTGCCATATGAAGCAGATTTAAAAGAGGAAATAATCCTTATCATTGAAAGCAATGGCGACTTTAAGGTATTGGATGATGAGGAGTATAAATCTATAGATTACGATGCTTCAGCAAATAATTGTGCAGCAATTTATTCTAATGAAATTGAAAAATACAAGGCTGAAGAAACAGGAAAATGGGCATATAATGAAGTAGATAAAACGCTAACATTAGTATCTTTTAAATATATAGATTTTATTGAGCCTCAATATAATGAAGACTACCCTAACGGTGATTTAATACTAGAAAGTGGTAAAGTAGAAATTATTAATGGCAATTTAGTAATTACCGAAACCTATGTTGAAGGGAATGAAACTTATACCGATGTGTATACTTTTAAAAGAAGATAGTTATCTCTTATATTTGAATTACTGACTCTAATTATTTACCTAAAAATCCCCAGTATTGGGGATTTTTTTATTCGTATTGTTCACCTAGATTGTTAGTTATTCAAAACAGATATATGGCAGCTCTCAAAGAAATTTTAAAAACCATAAATAGTATAAAAAAGGAAGGTCACCTACTATCAAAAGAAGAAATCCTGTCCATATTAGAAGCAACAAAGTCCATTACAACACATAAAGAATCCGTAAACTCCCTCATTTTCTTTTTTTCAACCTTAGATATAAAAACGCAGAACAAAGTTAATACTTTAACTAAAAGAGAATTACAAGTTTTACAATACATCGGCAACGGTAAAAGTTCCATACGTATAGCAAAAAAACTAAACTTAAGCACATCTACTATTGAAACCCATAGAAAAAAACATTAGAAAAAAACTGGGATTAGTAGGCAAAGGAAAACTCCTAGAATATGTTATTATTAATAATTTAAGAAAGTTTAGTTCCTAATTAAAAAATCCAATTATGGGCTAGGAAAAATAAAACTTTTCTTGTTATATAAATAAAGTGGTTATTTAGACGCAACCTTTTTTAAATCTAAGCATCTAATAATTAGCTATTACAAACCAAGCAATTCCAAAAGAGATGAAAATATTACTAATTATGAGTGTACTTATTGTTATTAATATAATACTATTAGTTTTTAGTGTAAATAAAAGAACCGATCCATAAATAATAATTTTTGATGATTTATTGATTTTTAGCAGATGTATAATAAAACATCTATTCAAAATAAGACGTCATGGGAATATTTTTAATTATTACACTTCTAATTACAATAAATGGCATTCTTTTAGCCTTTAGCATAAACAGAAAAACAGAACCCTAATTTAAAGATTCTGTTTTTTTTTAATTATATTTTAAAAATTACTAGTTAACTTCAGGCAAAAAACCATAGTGTTTACTGTAATCTAACATTTGACTAACAAATGTTTTTGGTTGTGTTACATTTACACCTGTTATATCTCCATCATCATTTATCTCTGCCACTAAAACTGGATTAACATAACCTGTATATGGTGCAGATATAAATTGTTTATTTCGCTCTAACACTTCTCCATGAATATCTTGGTCTACTTTAACACCATAACCTTCAACTAAAGCTTCAACTGCTTTATAATCGCCTTCAGATTTTATGCGCTGTGTTTCCCTTAATAATTGACCAAATAACTCACGTAATTTTGTATAATCATTTATATTGAAATATGTTTTACCATATCTGCTTACTTTTTCAATAATGTTGCTTGGTTTTCCTTTTTCAAATACCCATGCAGATATCCATTGTCTGTTACGCATATGAGCTTCTTCAACATTATCACCTAAATTTAATCGAATTAATTGTGTTATTAAGCCATTTCTAATGTATGAATCATATGATGCTTTTCCAACGGCTTCCCAATCTTCAACTAAACCCAATTCTTGTAATTTGGGATGATACATATAATACAATGCTACTAAATCGGCACGACCTTCTTCCAGTGTGGACGCATAATTTTTAAGCGTTTCTTTAGTTTCCCCTACTCCTGGGTTTAATTGCCCTGAAGCATGCCCAATAACCTCATGTAAGGCGGTTTCCAATTTGTCGGCTAATTCTCCATGTTTTTCATGATTTAATAATTCTTCATCATCATGAACAAATTCTTTTAAACGATCAGTATTCCCAGCATTATTAGAAGCGTTAATTATATTTCCTAAAGAAACCGATTTACTACCAACAGCTGTGCGTATCCAGTTTGCGTTAGGCAAATTAACTCCAATAGGCGTGCTTGGAGAAGCATCACCAGCCTCACCAGCAACATTTACCACTTTATAAGTTACGCCCACAACATTCTCCTTTTTATGAGCATCCATTAATGTAGAATTATCTTCGAACCATTGGGCGTTATCTGATACAACTTTCATTTTTTGAGACATATCAAAATCATTGATTTGAATAATACTTTCATAAGACCCGCTATACCCTAATGGGTCGTTATATACTTCAATAAAACTATTTATGTAATCAATATTGCCATCCGTAGCAGCTGTCCAAGTAACATTATAATCATCCCAAGTTTGTAAATCTCCAGTTTTATAGTACTCAATTAATAACCCGAGGGCATGACCCTGGGCTTCATTTTCTGCAACACCTTTTGCCAGTTCGAGCCATTTAACAATTTCGTCTATAGCTTCTCCGTATAAACCTCCAGATTTATAAACACGCTCTTTTATCTTGCCATTCTCTTTTACTAATTGCGAATTTAAACCAAATGATAGTGGTTTTTTAGGATTGGGCGATACCTTAGTTTTATAAAAACTTTCAGCATCAGCATTAGTAACATTTGGTCCATAAAAATTAACTGCGGATAACGCTACATTATCAACATCTTTTGCTTGATTTACTTTTTTAGAATCAACATCATTAAAAATAACATTGAAAGCTTCACCTTCTAAGACCGTTTTGGTTTCAGATAATAATGCCTTTAAATAATCAGAAGAAAACACTGGCTTTATTTTATCGTTTGAATAATGATGATGAATACCATTGCTAAACCAAACGCGTTTTAGGTAGGTTTCAAAAGCACTCCAATCATCAGAAGTTTTATCTCCTGAATAGTTAGCGTAAACATGTTCAAGTGCTTTTCTGATTTTAAGATTATGCCTGTAGTTCTGATCCCACATAATATCTCTACCAGATAATCCTGCTTGAGTTAAATAGTAAACTAACTTCTGCTCTTTCAAGGTTAGCGCTTCCCATCCTGGGATTTGATATCTAAGAATTTTAACATCAGCAAATTGCTCAACATTATAATTAAACCCAGAAGTCTCTTTTGAGGCCATTTCCTCAATCTTTTTTTCAGATTTATCATGACCACATGATAATAAAATGGTGCTGATTAACACCAAATTTAATATTGACTTTAGTTTCATTTTATTAAATATTATTTTTTTATCGTATAAAAAACTATCTTTTTCAACCAATTAATTATTGATTCATTTAAAAAATCAACTTTTAACTACTAAAAATTTATTTTTAAGACAACAAATGTAATAATTTATTAATCGAAATTGAAAAATTCCTATATTTGATTTGTTAAATTTTTCAAAAAAGTTAAAACTAAACAGATGAAAGCATTTAAATATATTTTATTCTTATTGCTTATTGCTATTATTGGTATGGCTATCTATATTGCTGTACAGCCCAACTCGTTTGAAGTTACTAGAACGCGTACCATTAAAGCGCCTGCTCCGGTTATATATAATAACGTCATTGATTTTAAAAATTGGGCCTCTTGGTCGTCTTGGGTTGAAGCGAACCCAGATATGAAAATAACATTGCCAGAACAAACCTCAGGTATTAATGGGTCTTATTCTTGGGAAGACAAAGATGGTGTTGGGACCATGAAAACTATTGAAGCCGTTCCTAATAAAACAATCCAGCAACAAATGCAATTTGCCGATTTCCCTGCTTCTAATGTGTCATGGGATTTTAAGCCAAATGAAGATGGCACAACGGATGCTACTTGGACTATTTCTGGTAAGGATTTACCATTTGGCTTTAAAGCATTCGCTACTTTAATGGGAGGAATGGAAAAACAAATTGGACCACATTACGAGCGCAGCCTGGAAAAGTTAGATAGTATTGTTATTGCCGACATGAAAAGATATAGTGTAAATGTAGATGGTATCACACAACACGGTGGAGGCTACTATATTTATAATACAGCCTCATGGAAAATATCTGATTTGGCAAACAAAATGCAAGAAATGATGCCTAAAGTTGGCAGGTATGCCATGAACAACAAAATAAAAATGGCCGGTGCACCTTTTACAATTTACCATAAATGGGATGAAGAAAACAATGCGGTTATGTTTTCCTGCTGTGTCCCTACTACTGAAAAAGTAATTTCTTCCGAACCTGATATTTTAACAGGACAATTAAAACCCTTTAAAGCTATTAAAACGACTTTAAAAGGTAACTACGTTAATTTAAAAGAAGCTTGGGAAACGGCTATGAAGTATATTTCAGAAAATAGCTTAATGCCTGAAGAAAATGGATCTACCTTAGAAATATATCTTACAGACCCAATGGAAACTCCTAATCCTGCCGATTTGATTACAGAAATCTACATTGCCATAAAATAAACCCATATGTGCATTTATAATTTAAATCCAATACTAAATATTGAAGCTCTTTAATTTTTAAATAAATGAAACAAATTTTACTGGTTTTTTTAGGTGGTGGTTTTGGTAGCGTATTACGTTATATTATTGGAAAATATCTTAATAGTGCCGAAAATGGTATGCCTTATGGTACGTTTGCTGCTAATATTATAGGAAGTTTACTTATTGGTGTTATACTTGGTTTAGCTGCTAAAAATGATACACTTTCGCAAAATCAAACCTTGCTTTTAGCTACCGGATTTTGTGGTGGATTTACAACCTTTTCAACCTTTGCTTATGAAAATCATGTGTTTTTAAAATCTGGCGATTTTACCAGTTTTGCTGTTTATACCATTGCAAGTTTTGTAATTGGGTTTTTGGCTGTTTTTGCTGGGATGTATTTGGTGAAGTGAAACTTGACTTTATCAGAAAAACTAGCTGACTTCGTTCAACAATTCAACTAATGCTTCTCAAAAGCCTTCACCCCAGCCTCTACTCTAGTTTTTAAATAATTTTTCCTTGGTACTATTGGGCAAGAATATTTATCATTATAAGCACAGTAAGGATTATAGGCCGTATTAAAATCAATAATCATGGTATCGGTTTCAGGGATTCTAGCATCAATGTAACGTCCGCCACCATAACTTTCCAATCCGTTGGTTTCATCTAAAAAAGGTAAAAACAAATAGTTTTCATAGCCTTCTTTTTGCATTAAATCTTTTCCTTGATAAATATTTAATTGATGCTTTTCTCCTTTCAATTCAAACGTTAAAATTCCAAAAACACGTTCCTTAGATATTCTATCTGTGGTTGTTTTCATATTAAACCATTTAGCGTTTGATGTTCTTTTCAATTCGGCTTTTATAACATAAGTAGAATCAAACTTAAAAAAATCTAAGCCCTCAAATACCTTTCTGTCTTTATCTTTTAATGGCGATTTGGTTGCATCTTTATATTCTGCATTTAATTCTTTTTGAAATTTAGTTTCTCCTTTTATGGGACGTTTTTTTTGAGCACAACTTAATGATGCAATGAATAATAACAGTATGAATACATTCTTCATTTTAAAAAATTTTCATTTCAAAAATACAACTTACATTTATTTTGTATAGCTTTGGACAATTAAAAAACTAAAAATGCGCAGTAACGTCACAATTTATAGAAAGCAATGGACCTCTTGTTTAAGAGCAGGAAGTTGGACTTGTTATGTATTGTGGTGATATAAATATAAAATATTACAATATGTAAAAGTCCGGCTGTAAAGTCGGACTTTTTATTTTTAGTGAAACCATTAATTTAAAAGTTAGCGCATTAAATTGATTTAGTTGAACTAATTCTGATGCATATCAGAATCTATTAAAACCAAAACATGTAGAAACAGAAACTTGAACAATCAGAACTCATGCAAAAACTATTCAACAATTACTTAAACACTTTTAAAGGCTTATCTCAAGAAGTATGGTGGCTATCTCTTATCACTTTAATAAATAGAGCTGGCACTATGGTGATTCCATTTTTATCATTATACCTAACCAAGAGCCTTAATTTTACATTGAGTGATGTGGGTTGGATTATGAGTGCCTTTGGATTGGGTTCTGTAATTGGTTCCTGGTTAGGCGGAAAACTTACAGACAAAATAGGCTACTATAAAGTTATGACATTTAGCCTATTAACTACTGGAATACTATTTATTGCCCTACAGTTTTTAATAACATTTGAGTCTTTTTGTCTAGGCATATTTTTAGTTATGCTCGTTGCTGATATGTTTAGACCAGCCATGTTTGTAGCGCTGAGTGCATACAGCAAACCTGAAAACAAAACACGGTCGGTAACTTTAATTAGACTTGCCATAAATCTAGGATTTTCTGCAGGACCAGCTATTGGCGGCATTATCATAACCACACTTAGTTACGGCGGGTTATTTTGGGTTGATGGTATTACATGTATCATTGCGACTTTGGTTCTTATTAATGTTTTGAATCCAAAAACGACTAAAACATTAGATGATGTAAAAACTGAAAACCCAAAATCAGCTTATCATGATAAGGCATTCTTAATATTTTTAATGGCCATGATGATTTTTGGAGTAGTGTTCTTACAATACTTCTCTACGATGCCTTTATACTATAAAGATGTACATGCTTTAACCGAATTAGAAATAGGCATCCTTTTAGGAATGAATGGTTTTATCATTTTCGCATTAGAAATGCCTTTAATTAAATGGCTAGAAAACACAACGTTTACTAAATCTGGATTAATGCTATTTGGTGCTATACTTACAGGTTTGAGTTTTCTCATATTAATTATGACCGATTGGATAGGTGTTTTAGTAATCGGGATGCTATTAATGACTTTTGGAGAAATGATAGCTTTTCCGTTTTCTAACGCTTTTGCTATGGATAGAGCAAAAAAAGGAAACCAAGGCGAGTATATGGCATTATATTCCATTGCATTTTCTGTGGCCCATATTTTCGGGCACAATGCAGGTATGCGAATGGTAGATAGTTTTGGTTTTAATAACACATGGCTTTTTATAACTATACTAGCTGCACTTTGTGTATTTTTATTATTTATTTTGAGTCAATATTTAAATCGAAAAAAACGCCTCAAAACAAAATATTGAGGTTTTAGTTTTTCAAATTTATTAGGCATTTCCATAAAACCGATAGTTATCGCGAGGGAAACTAAAAAGAAAAGAATATGAATTTAAATCAAATAACAATTCCGTCTTTAGATGTTAAAAAAGCGGTTGAATTTTACAAAACCTTGGGGTTGCTCCTTATTGTAGATGCCAGTCCAAGGTATGTTAGGTTTGAATGCCCTGATGGTGATGCTACATTTTCCATTCATCAAGTTGATAAATTGCCAAACGAGACTGGTATTTCTATTTATTTTGAAGACGAAAATTTAGATGACTGGGTTTCTAGCCTTCTAAAAAAAGATATTACTTTCAAACAATTACCTGAAGATAAAATGTGGTTGTGGCGCGAAGCCCATTTGCAAGACCCAGATGGAAATAACATTATATTATATCATGCTGGTAAAAACAGAAAAAATCCGCCTTGGCGCATTGACTAAACCTATTTTATAGGTATCACTTCCTTTTGCTTAACAACACGAGACAAAACAATTTGTGTTTTTGATTCACCATAACTAATAAGCTGATCTATAAAAGCTTCAAGATGTTTTTGATTTTTTAAAACCACTTCCATAACAATATTTTCATCACCAGTAATTCGGTAACAATTAATCACTTCATCATAGGTTTTTACTTTATCCAAAAAAGGTTTCAATTTCCCCATAAAGGCCCGCAATGTAATAATTGCTTTTAGCTGATAACCTATTTCAAATGGAGATACGATGGTTTTATAGCCTTCAATAACCCCCATGTCTTCCATCTTTTTAATACGTTCTGAAACCGCAGGAGAACTTATACCAACTTGTCTTCCAATTTCGGCATTAGAAAGTCTTGCATTTTGCTGTAAACACTTTAAAATCTTAACATTAAGAGCATCTATATCCATTTAAAAGAAAATTAACTATAAAAAATTAAAATCTAAAGCAAATATACAATATTACTTTAAAATCTAAAGTTGAATATAATTTCTTGTGACTAATTTTGATGAAATTGCTTAGAGAAAAAAATTATGCTATCGAATACCCCATCAAACCTATCGGAATTACCGGTTTATCAAAAAGCCTTAGAGATTTTCGCTTTATCTCAAAACATCTCTACGTACCTAAACCACGACCTATCTAACTTAAAATTAGATGGTTCTGAAGACAACAACATCTATTTTTCAGGTGATATTGTGCAACAATCTGTATCTTTAGTTCCTGAAATTGTAAATGCAGAACTAGAACGTTATTCTGATAGAAAGCACAAACATATTGATTCACTTAAACGACTTACAAATAAGTTGTACAAAAACTCATATAGATTGGAACGTTCTAACAGTAACGGAAAAGATTTCTTGCCTGTTTTACGTAGTGAATTAAAAAAGTTTAGAAAACTCCAGAGATCTTGGATGTTAACTTTGTAAAGTTCTTATAAAATTTTCACAAACTTTTCACCACAACCTTCAATACAAGGATACCACAATATTAAATTTGAAGATTCTATTTCAAAACTGATTCTATAAAAATCGGAATTACAATCATTTGGCGTAATTTCTCCCCCATTTAATCCACTTTCAGAATCAAGTACAAAAGTTCCAGAACCAGAGTTGTTTTCTGTACCCATAAAACATAATGTACCACTAGCGGTAACCGTTCCATTACTAAAAAACTCTACTGTTCTGTTACTGTTTATAGGCTGAAAAGTACCACTACCATCTCCTGGGTCTGCTAATTGCTCTATGACCCTCCATTTACCTAATAATTCAGGATTATCATTTTTTGGCTTAGCGTCATCAGACGTACAATTGATTAAAAGTAAGGCTAACAGAATTAAGATGGAATTTTTCATTTTTGTAGGTTTTAATATTTATTACTAGATGGTGAATACAAAAAATGGTTGCGTTGCGTTGATTTAAAATAAAAACAAACAGTGGTTCTTAATACGTTTTACTTTCATTTAAAGATCCCGATTCTAAGCTCGGGATAAGCGATTCACACACTTTTTGTAAAAACAAAAAGTGGTTCTTAATACGTTTTACTTTCATTTAAAGATCCCGAGTCTAAGCTCGGGATAAGCGATTCACACACTTTTTGTAAAAACAAAAAGTGGTTCTCTGCTTACATATTTCTTCTATACTGCCCTCCTACTTCAAATAGCGCCTTTGTAATTTCACCTAAAGAACACACCTTACAGGCTTCCATTAAAGCTTCAAAAATATTCTCATTATTTATGGCTTTATGTTGAAGTTCTTTCAATAATGCTTCCGTATCATTTATTTTATGAAGGTTTTCTAAAGTTTTAATTTGAAATTGTTTTTCTTCCCCAGTAGCCCGAATAACTTCTGCAGGTAATACCGTTGGAGACCCTTTACTGCTTAAAAACGTATTCACACCAATAATAGGAAATTTACCGTTATGCTTCAATGTCTCGTAATACAAACTTTCTTCTTGAATTTTAGATCTTTGATACATGGTTTCCATGGCTCCTAAAACGCCGCCGCGTTCGGTAATTCTATCAAATTCTAACAGCACTGCATCTTCTACCAAATCGGTTAATTCTTCAATAATAAAAGAACCTTGTATAGGATTTTCATTTTTAGCTAATCCCAATTCTTTATTAATGATTAATTGTATAGCCATAGCACGACGTACAGATTCTTCTGTTGGTGTTGTTATTGCTTCATCATACGCATTGGTATGTAAGGAGTTACAGTTATCGTAAATAGCATAAAGCGCTTGAAGCGTAGTTCTAATATCATTAAAATCAATTTCTTGGGCATGTAAACTGCGTCCAGAGGTTTGAATATGATACTTCAACATTTGTGCTCTTGGGTTAGCACCATACTTATGCTTCATGGCTTTTGCCCATATTTTACGAGCAACACGACCAATTACAGCATATTCTGGATCAACACCATTTGAGAAGAAAAACGACAAGTTTGGACCAAACTTATTAATATCCATACCTCGACTTAAATAATATTCCACGTAAGTAAATCCATTAGATAGCGTTAAAGCTAGCTGAGTGATTGGATTAGCACCGGCTTCTGCTATATGATACCCAGAAATAGAAACCGAATAGAAGTTACGCACATTATTTTCTATGAAATATTCTTGAACATCACCCATAAGGCGCAAGGCAAATTCTGTAGAAAAAATACAGGTGTTTTGTGCTTGATCTTCTTTTAAAATATCGGCTTGAACGGTACCCCGAACTTGAGCAATGGTTTTAGTTTTAATATCTTGATAAATAGCTTCAGGCAACACCTGATTTCCTGTTACTCCCAAAAGCATTAAGCCTAAACCATTATTTCCTTCGGGTAGTTTACCATTATATTTTGGTCGTTCTTTGTCTTTATAAATCTTAGCTATTTTCGATTCAACTTTTTTTTCTAAGCCATTTTCTTTGATATAAATTTCGCATTGTTGATCAATGGCTGCGTTCATAAAAAAGCCTAACAACATGGGTGCTGGTCCATTAATGGTCATACTCACCGAGGTCATAACATCTGCTAAATTAAAACCAGAATATAGTTTTTTAGCATCATCTAAACAGCAAATAGAAACGCCTGCATTACCTATTTTCCCGTAAATATCTGGACGATAATCTGGGTCGTTACCATATAGCGTCACACTATCAAAAGCTGTAGATAAACGTTTAGCAGGTAAACCTGCACTTACATAATGAAAACGTCTATTGGTACGCTCTGGCCCACCTTCACCTGCAAACATTCTTGCTGGATCTTCTCCTGTTCTTTTAAAAGGATATAATCCAGATGTATATGGAAATTCTCCTGGAACATTTTCTTGTAAGCACCATCCTAAAACATCCCCCCATGCTTGATATTTTGGCAAAGCTACTTTAGGTATTTTTGTATGTGATAATGATTCGGTTTGGGTTTCTAATTTAATTTCTTTATCTCTTACCTTGAAAGCATAAATTGGGCTTTTGTACTTATTAACTTTCTCGTCCCAACCCGTTATTATTTCCCAATTATGCGGATCTAAATTTAGTTTTACTCGGTCGAATTCTGCAATAAGAAGCTTAACAAAATCCTTATTATTTGAAGAATTTACAGATTCAGAGTCAATTCCTGATTTATCTAATTCTGGTGAATAACCAACAACAGATTCTAATGTTTTAAATATACCATAAAGCTTTTGGGCAACCTCGACTTGCTGAATAGCTTTTTTATCGTACGCGCGATTACTTTCTGCTATTTCTGATAAATACCGAGTTCTTGAAGGCGGAATCACGAAAATTTTCTCGCTCATTTCATTTGAAATGATGAACGTAGATTTTAAATCCGCTTCTGCTTTTTCAACTAACATATCTATAACCGCTTTATAAAGCGTATTCATTCCAGGGTCGTTAAACTGAGACGCAATCGTTCCATAAACGGGTAATTCATCTTGAGGAATATCCCAAAGATTATTGTTACGCATGTATTGTTTTTTTACATCGCGTAAAGCATCAAGAGCACCCCGTTTGTCGAATTTATTAATAGCCACCAAATCAGCAAAATCTAGCATATCGATTTTTTCCAATTGTGTGGCAGCTCCAAATTCGGGTGTCATGACATATAAAGACACATCAGAATGTTCAATAATTTCTGTATCAGATTGACCAATCCCTGAAGTTTCCAAAATAATTAAGTCAAATTCCGCAGCTTTTAAAACTTCAACGGCTTCATTTACATATTTAGACAATGCTAAATTAGATTGTCGTGTTGCTAAACTGCGCATATAAACTCTAGGAGAATTAATAGCATTCATTCTAATTCTATCTCCTAATAAAGCGCCACCTGTTTTTCGTTTAGAAGGATCAACCGAAATAATCCCAACTGTTTTTTCAGGAAAATCAATTAAAAATCGTCTAACTAATTCATCAACTAAAGACGATTTCCCTGCACCTCCTGTTCCTGTAATTCCTAAAACCGGAGCCCCACCTAGCCTCCCCAAAGGGGAGGAACTCTTACTCTGCTGAGTAAAAAGACTTTCGAAAGCTTCGTGATTATTTTCAGCAAGGGAAATTAAACGCGCAATGGTTTTTACGTCTTTAATTTTTAAGCTTTCTATAACCTTTTCTTTTCCCATCTCTAACAACCAAGAGTCATCTTCATTACAAACTTTTCCAGTTTGTAGTTTCTCCCCTTTGGGGAGATTAAGAGGGGCTTCGGCCTTTTTCACCAAATCGTTAACCATCCCTTGCAATCCCATTTCACGACCATCATCTGGAGAATAAATACGTGAAATACCATAATCCATCAATTCTTTTATTTCCGAAGGCAAAATAACGCCACCGCCACCGCCAAAAATCTTAATATGCTCTGCTCCCTTTTCTTTTAAAAGGTCATACATATATTTAAAATATTCGTTGTGCCCACCTTGATATGAGGTCAAACAAATAGCATTAACATCTTCTTGAATCGCTGTATTTACAACCTCTTCAACACTTCTATCATGCCCTAAATGGATTACTTCTACACCTGTAGCTTGAATAATACGTCGCATAATATTTATAGATGCATCATGTCCATCAAAAAGTGAGGCCGCTGTAACTATGCGTACTTTATGTTTTGGCTTATAAGGTATTTCTTGGTTCATTCGTAAAGATTCTTGGATTTTAGTATCGCAATTTACGAAATATTCAAAAAAATAAATGGATTACGTAAAATTATCTAAAATTATAATACATATTATATCTTATGTTTTTTTAAACTAATTTTAGCATCTAAAGAATAAAATTTCATGAATAAAATCACCATTTTAATACATTGTAAAGATCGTTCTAAAATTATAGCATCCGTAACTAATTTTATTGCTCAAGAAGGCGGAAATATAGTTTATATAGACCAGCATGTTGACAGGGAACAGGATATCTTTTTTATGCGTTTAGAAAGTGAATTTATTTCTGAATCTTTTTCTACCGATAACTTCAAGAATTCTTTTAAAAGTGATTTGGCTGAAAAATTTCAAATGAAATGGCGCATTTATTCTTCTGATAAAAAACCAAAAATGGCATTGTTTATTTCTAAATATGACCATTGCCTATATGATTTATTAGGACGTTATAATTCTGGAGAGCTTAACTTAGAAATTCCTTTTATAATTAGTAACCATCTTGATTTAAAATCGATTGCAGATAATTTCAAAATTCCTTTTTATCATGTTCCAGTTACTAAAGACACGAAAGAAGAAGCAGAAAACAAACAACTGGAATTATTAGAAAAACACAAAATCGATTTTATAGTTTTAGCACGTTATATGCAAATTGTTTCAGGAAAATTAATTGATAAATATACTAATAAGATAATCAATATCCATCACTCTTTTCTACCTGCCTTTGTCGGTGCAAAGCCTTATCATTCTGCCTATAAACGAGGTGTAAAAATTATTGGAGCTACTAGTCATTATGTTACAGAAGAGTTAGATGCAGGCCCAATTATTGAACAAGATGTTACTCGTGTAACGCATGCGCATGCCATTGAAGATTTAATAACCAAAGGCCGTGATTTAGAAAAAATTGTTCTTGCCAATGCAGTTAAACTGCACGCTAATAGAAAAGTAATGGTTTTTAATAATAAGACCGTTATTTTTTCCTAGAAAAGTAAGCTATGATATATATTCCTTTTAATTCTATAAAAAGTGACTATATATTTATTTTTGTGTCTTAAAGAGGATTATATCTTATGTTGTTGAAGTCTTGAGACAATACCAATAATTCTATTCACAAACTAGATTTTAATAATAATGCTTTAAATAAACATAAAACCCAAAATCATGATACGTAATTTTTTAGCTATTCTCTTAATATTAAATGTAACGGCCTGTGCTGAATTACAGCAAGTTGTTAACCAATTACCACAAGGCGGCGGTGCACTTGGCAATGCAGAAATCGCCTCTGGATTAAGACAAGCCTTAGACTTAGGTATAGATAAACAAGTAACCAAGCTTACTCAAACCGATGGTTTTTTTAAAAATGAATTGGTTAAAATTTTATTACCAGAAGAGCTTCAAAAAGTCGATAAAGCCTTAAGAGATATTGGCTTAAGCAATTTGGCTGATGAAGGCTTAAAAGTATTAAATAGAGCTGCTGAAGATGCTATAAAAGAAGCAACACCTATATTTATTGATGCCGTTAAAGGTATTACGTTTGACGATGCAAAAAACATTTTACTTGGTAATAACGATGCTGCAACACAGTATTTAACTTCTAAAACGCAAACAGCACTTTATGATAAGTTTAATCCTGTTATTAAAAATTCATTTAGTAAAGTAGGCGCAGATACTATATGGAATAATTTAATAAACAAATACAATAGCATTCCTTTTACAAATAATGTAAATCCAGATTTAACCGATTATGTAACTGGTCAAGCTTTAAAAGGGGTTTATACTATGATTGCTGTTGAAGAACTTGAGATACGTACAAAACTTTCATCAAGAACAACTGATTTGCTGAGGAAAGTTTTTGCTTTGCAAGACTAAAAATAAAACAACTAAAACTTATAAAGCCGAATGTTAAATATTCGGTTTTTTTATACAATCTACCCAAATCTGGCTGATAAAACCAACGAAGCATTTAACATAAGATTACTATTACAGGTTTTAAATAGCAAATAAATTACACCTGTTTTTATTGCTTATCTGTAAAAAAAATGTATCTTTAAGTACTTGTTAATCAAATACTAAATGAATCGAATTGACGAAATAAACACTCGCCAAGACCAACTTAATAAGCAGTACAAAATACTTGTTGAGCAAGCTTATAATTTTCGTCAAACAGATTCTGCCTTAAGCGACATTTCTGAATACAGAGCCATTAAACTTCTTAACAAGCTTAATCGATTAAAATATCTTTATAGAGAGCAAAACAAATCCGCTGTATAAAATTTAATAATTCTTTAACGTTTTAACAACATCTAAATGAGGTATTTACCCGTACTTTATATAAACTAAAGAACGTCATGAGTACACAATTTTGTAAAGTTGGTAAAATAAAACCCAACCTAAGTAAATTAATTAGCTTAAAAGAAATAGAAAATAGGATTGCAAACTTTGTAGATGACACTACCAAGATTGATTATTCTGAAGATCTAAACGAAGCTTCTTAAAATATTTGAATGCTTTTGTAAGCTTGGAGCCATACCAAGAAAAGAATTCCCCATCAACCAATGCAATAATGGCATTGGGGTAAAATTATTGTAGTTCATTTTTATATATTTCTTTAAACAGTAGCTGTTATGGTTTCCAGTTTTACTCGGACACAATTAAGACTGATCACTCAAGATTTGTGCCATTTCTCGTTGAAGTTCTTCAGCTTTTAATGCAGCCGTTTGAGCAAAATCTTCTTTGTTAGAAGCATAAATGATACCTCTTGAAGAATTAATAAGCAGACCAACAGCATCCGTCATCCCATATTTACAAACGTCTTGTAAATTACCACCTTGTGCTCCAACTCCAGGTACTAATAAAAAACTATCTGGAATTATGCTTCTGATATCAGCAAAATATTCAGCTTTAGTTGCACCAACAACATACATAAGGTTTTTGGAATTTTTCCAAGATTTTGAAGTTTCTAATACCTGTTTGTATAGTTCTTTTCCGTCTACCAGTATTGTTTGAAAATCAAACGCACCTTGATTAGATGTTAAGGCCAACATAATGGTATGCTTATCTTCAAAAGATAAAAATGGCTCTACAGAATCTTTTCCCATATAAGGTGCAACAGTAACAGAATCGAACGCTAAATCCTCAAAAAAAGCGGTAGCGTACATGGTGCTTGTGTTACCTATATCTCCACGTTTAGCATCAGCAATGGTGAAAATTTCTGGATGGTTTTTGTTTAAATATTTGATGGTTTTTTCTAGAGCTTTCCACCCCTTTATACCATATGCTTCGTAAAATGCGGTATTAGGTTTGTAAGCCACGCAGAGATGGTGTGTAGCATCAATTATAGCTTTATTAAAAGCAAAAATTGGATCTTCTTCTTTTAAAAGATGTTTTGGGATTTTGTTTAAATCGACATCCAATCCAATGCATAGAAAGGATTTTTTTTGTTTGATTTGATTTACTAACTCTTGTGTTGTCACTTAATATATTTTATTATTCCCATTTATTCTATGAGGGTCATTTTTTAAATTTAAACCAAATAACTCCCTTGTTGATTCCTGCCTTCGCAGGAACGACAAACTAAAAATATTCGTGAATTCTCGGCTGTTTTTAAATCACATCGGTATTAGCCTTTAACTTCTCAGTATTATCGGCTAATTGTAATTCATCTATAATTCTTTGAATATCACCATTTACAATGTTTGATAAATCGTATAGTGTCAGACCTATTCTATGATCTGTAACACGCCCCTGAGAATAGTTATAGGTTCTAATTTTAGCACTTCTATCCCCACTTGTTACCATGGTGCCACGTAAAGCGGCATCTTCTTCTAGTTTTTTCGCCAACTCCAAATCATACAATCTTGAACGTAATACTTTAAAAGCTTTCTCTTTATTTTTATGTTGAGATTTTTGATCTTGACATTGTGCCACCAACCCCGTTGGAATATGCGTTAAACGCACCGCAGAATATGTCGTATTTACAGATTGTCCTCCTGGACCAGACGAACAGAAAAAATCAATACGCACATCTTTTGGGTTAATCTCCACATCAAACTCTTCGGCTTCTGGAAACACCATTACCGTTGCTGCACTTGTATGCACACGACCTTGTGTTTCAGTTTGTGGTACACGTTGTACACGGTGTACACCTGCTTCAAATTTTAAAGTTCCGTAAACATCTTCTCCTGTAACTTCAAACTGAATTTCTTTAAAACCTCCATTAGTCCCTTCACTAAAATCTATAGTATCTACTTTCCAGCCCCTACTTTCACAATATTTAGTGTACATTCTAAACAAATCGCCAGCAAAAATACTAGCTTCATCACCACCAGTTCCTGCACGTAATTCTACTACGGCATTTTTAGAATCTTCAGGGTCTTTAGGAATTAAAAGCATTTTTATTTCTTCTTCTAATTTAGGAATTCCTTCTTTAGCTTCATCATATTGCATTTTAGCCATTTCAACCATTTCGGCATCACTACCATCTGCAATTATTTCTTCAGCTTCAGCTAAATTATTAGTAAACTCTAGGTATAATTCTCGCTTATCCATAAGAATTCGCAAGTCTTTATATTCTTTATTTAATGCAACATAACGCTTTTGGTCGGTAATAATATCGGGTTGGATAATTAAATCGCTAACCTCATCAAAACGTTGTTTTACTATTTGTAACTTCTCTAACATCTGCCTTTTTAATTGGGAATCAAAAATACGATAATTTATGAATTTTTAATGATTACGAAGTACCGTAATAGCTAAAAATCAAAAATATTCTTTAACAAATGGCGTTATCATACTTACTATGCATCAATTATTTTCCATATTCATTTTTTACAGACCATTTATTTTATGGTCCTTTGGAATAAATATGTTGCTTTCTTTTTTTAAACACGACATGATCCCCGTACTCATCGTTAAGCTATTTTTGGTTGTTTTTTTATGGTATTTGCTAAATGAAACGCATGCCAAACGAAAGCTTATTTTATATAAAAACTTAGGCATTTCAACTTTAAAGTTGTTTTCCTATATATTTATCATTGACTTGGTTATAAGCATTCCGTTTCTCCTGATTCTAAAGGAGTTTATCTAAAACCATTGACCAATTGAAATTACCAAAAAGGAAAAGGAAGCCAACTGGCTTCTTTTTCAAACTAACTAACTTTAGACCCCCGCCTTCACAGGAATAACAATTTCATCAGAAACCTCAAAATGGATTCTAGAGGAATTCTTTTTCAATTAACCGCACTTAGAAGAACCACAATCTTTACATGTTAGGCAACCTTCTTGGTATATTAAATTTTCAGATTTACAATTATCGCATGCTTGTCCTTTTGCCTTTGTTCCATCTGCCACGTAACGTTTTAGGGCACGTACAACACCATTTTTCCATGTGTTTATAGATTCACTATCCAATTGTAAACTATTAATTAAATCCACAATCTTGTCAATAGGCATTCCGTGACGCAACGTACTAGAAAAGAGTTTAGCGTAATTCCAAAACTCTGGATTAAACTTATGCGACAAACCTTCAATAGTCGTTTTATAACCTCTAGTATTTTTATATTGAAAATCGTAACGTGAGCTACCATCCTCATTTCTGTTTTTTATAATTAGTCCTTTATTTACCCAACGCGGAATTAAAATACCATCTTCATCATCAGCTAAACCAGTAAATACTTCATAAGGACTATCATCAATTAAACCTATAAACGCAATCCATTTTTCTTTATTATTTTGAAAACGCACTACATCAGCTTCTAAAACCTGAGGGCGTTTTATTGGGAATGCTGTTAACGAATCCTTAGTTTTATCTTCTTTTTTATCATCGTTAGAAATTAAAACCCCTGAACGCGAGCCATCTCTGTAAACCGTAACACCTTTACAGCCTACTTCCCATGCTTTCAAATATAAATCTCCAACTAAATCTTCTGTAACATTATTAGGAAGATTTATGGTTACACTAATGGAATGGTCTACCCATTTTTGAATGGCGCCTTGCATGCTCACTTTACTTAACCAATCTACATCATTTGATGTTGCTTTATAATAAGGCGATTTTTTAATTAACTCATCTATTTCACTTTGTGAAAAATTTTTTGAACTATCTATGCCGTTTACTTCCATCCATTGCTTAAAGCGATGATGAAAAACCACATATTCCTCCCATGAATCTCCAACCTCATCAACAAAATCTACACGTACTTCCTTATCGTTAGGATTAACTTTTCTTCTACGCTTATAAACAGGCATAAATACAGGCTCAATCCCGGAAGTAGTTTGAGTCATTAAACTCGTAGTTCCTGTTGGCGCAATGGTTAATAATGCAATATTTCGTCTACCATGCTCTAACATGTCGTAATACAACTTACTATCTGCTTCTTTTAAACGCAGAATAAAAGGGTTGTTTTTTTCGCGTTCTGCATCAAAAATTGAAAATGCACCACGTTCTTTTGCTAAATTTACTGAAGCACGATATGCTTCAATAGCAATTGTTTTATGGACTTCTAAAGAAAAAGCATTTCCTTCTTTACTGCCATATTGAATACCTAAACCAGCCAACATATCCCCTTCTGCAGTTATACCAACACCCGTTCTACGGCCTTCTTCTGCCTTATGCTGAATGTTAACCCACAAGTTGCGCTCCGTAGCTTTTATTTCATCCAACTCGGGATCGGCATCAATCTTTTTAATAATGTTATCAATTTTTATAAGTTCCAAATCGATTATATCGTCCATGATACGCTGAGCAACCGCAATATGTTTTTTAAATAATTTGAAGTTGAAACTAGCTTTATCCGTAAAAGGGTTTTCTACATAAGAAAACAAGTTGATAGCTAATAATCGGCAAGAATCATAAGGGCATAACGGTATTTCTCCACACGGATTTGTGGACACTGTTTTGTAACCTAAATCGGCATAACAATCCGGAACAGATTCATTAATAATGGTATCCCAAAATAAAATTCCTGGTTCAGCAGATTTCCATGCGTTATGTACTATTTTTTTCCAAAGTGCATTGGCATCAATCGATTTAGATACTTTAGGGTTCTCACTGAAAATAGGATATTTTTGAGTGTACTTTGCCCCACTTTTAACAGCGTTCATAAAACCATCATCAATTCTAACCGATACATTTGCCCCAGTAACTTTACCTTGCTCTAACTTAGCATTAATAAAATCTTCTGAATCTGGATGATTAATAGAAACGGATAACATAAGTGCGCCTCGCCTTCCATCTTGAGCAACCTCTCTTGTAGAATTAGAATAACGCTCCATAAACGGTACAAGCCCTGTTGATGTTAATGCCGAATTTTTTACTGCGGAACCTTTTGGACGCACATGTGATAAATCGTGCCCAACACCTCCTCTACGCTTCATGAGTTGCACTTGCTCTTGGTCGATTTTCATAATACCACCATAGGAATCTGATTCTCCATCATTACCTATAACAAAACAATTAGAAAGTGAACCTATTTGAAACGGATTACCAATTCCTGCCATGGGGCTTCCTTGCGGCACAATGTATTTAAAATCTTTAATAAAATTAAATATATCTTCTTCAGATAACGGGTTTGCATATTTAGTCTCAACACTTGCCAGTTCTTTAGCAATACGTCGATGCATATCGTTTGGTGTTAACTCATATATATTTCCTTGAGAGTCTTTTAGCGCGTATTTATTTAGCCATACACGAGCGGCAAGGTCATCATTTTTAAAATATTTCAACGCCGCTTTAAAAGCTTCGTCTTGCGTGTAAGTTTTGAGGTTTTTTTGGGCAAGTTCTGTAATCATTAGTGAATTCGTATTTTTAGGTATAATTAGGTTATTTAACAAAGCATAAATAAACTATAAATATACAACTTAAAACATGACAAATATCATAAAGTTTACCAATAAATACACTTAAAATACTATAAATCAATTATCTAAAAATTTATCAACATAAAAAAGTTAACAAATTTCTCTAATAAAACGTGAAGTTATTTTTTTTTCAGAAGTCTACAGCAACACCAACGCCTAAAAACTGTTTCCATTGCACTTTGGCGCCAGCCTCATCAAACTCGCCTTCAATTTCTGATGGTTTAATTGTTTTAACATCATCATCATATCTTAAATGAGAGCCTAAGGTTGCCCTAACAAAACTGTTTACTTTAAAATCGAAATCTAATCTCCAGTCTAAGTCTAAATTTCCAAAGTTGTTTACATAATCTGAATACAGACTCACTTGATTTTTTACATTAATGTTTTCTGCTAATTCCATTTCATAGCTGTTGGTCACCAAAACACCTACTTCTGTTCTTATTTTTTCACCAGGGATAATTACATTTCCATTAGTATCTAAAACCGCTGGAGCAACACCGAAAGAACCAGCGTTAGCCAAATCTTCATCTAAAACAAAAGTGGCCTTTAGGGTTAATGGCGAAAAATAAAAAGACAGCCTATCAATGTTTTTCCCATATTCCATACCGCCACCAAAAAACAAATACCCAGGTGCAAGCAATCTAGAAATAGGAGTGTCTTTATTTGGATAGTTATACCCATTTGTTAACTGAGTTCTGAAGTTAAGTCTCGCAGAATAAAACCAATTAGATAGACTATCTGGCTTAAAACCCATGTTAGAATTTATCTCGATTAAATCATCGGTTTTTCTAAGCTCTCTAGATTCTTGTTTATTTACACCATAACGAACCTCTACATTATTCTTCCAATTAAAATACTTGTCTTTATAATTAAGCTTAGATTTTACGCCCAATAAACCAGAAATAGAATTACTACCCCCAGAATTCCAATTTACAAAGGCGACCTCACTTAAATCGAATGATGCTTTATTTTTTTGAGTCCATTGAGGTCCCGTATATTTTGGTATCTTCTCTTTTATAAAAAGTGTATCTGGCTGAGCATGACTAAAATTAAAGGATAAGCAAACTAAGATTAATAGAATATACTTCATGGTTATGTTCGGTTATTTTTAAACTTTCTTTTTATCAAAAACCATTCCGTTTTAATAAAAAAAGCACAAATGAAGTATTTTGTTTCAACTTGTTGATAAAAAATAGATGATAGTCATTTCAAAAATCTTCATTTTAGATGCCTGCTTTATTCATTAGATAATACTTAATAATAATGAATTCACGAATCTTACGATTTCAAGGGAATGACAATTTCAAACGAAACCTCAATGCAAAAACCTTAAGGAATTCTTTTTCGATTTAATAGCTAAACTCCCCAAACTCAGATTTTATTGTAAGTTTTTTAGTTTTTGACGCTTCTACTCTACCTATAATTTTAGCATCTACATTGAAAGATTTAGAAATAGCTATAATATTATCAGCAACTTCTGGAGTTACATATAACTCCATTCTGTGCCCACAATTAAACACTTGATACATTTCTTTCCAATCTGTTTTTGATTGCTCTTGTATCAATTTGAACAATGGTGGAATTGGAAACATATTGTCTTTTACAATATGAAATTCATCAACAAAATGAAGAATTTTAGTCTGTGCACCACCAGAACAATGTACCATACCATGAATGGACTCACTATTATATTCCGATAGGATTTTTTTAATAATTGGCGCATAGGTCCGTGTTGGAGATAACACCAATTTACCAGCATCTATAGGCGAATCTTTTACTGAATCAGTTAATTTAACACCTCCAGAATACACTAATTCTTCTGGCACTGAAGCATCAAAACTTTCAGGATATTTTTCTGCTAAATACTTACTAAACACATCATGGCGCGCAGACGTTAATCCGTTGCTTCCCATGCCGCCATTGTATTGCTTCTCGTAACTGGCTTGCCCAAAAGATTCTAAACCAACAATAACGTCGCCAGCTTTTATATTTGCATTATCTATGACTTCACTTCGTTTCATTCTGGCTGTTACTGTAGAATCAACAATAATTGTTCTTACTAAATCACCAACATCGGCAGTTTCTCCTCCTGTTGAATGAATGGTTACACCAAAAGATTTTAAATCTTCCAGCAGTTCTTCTGTGCCATTTATAATTGCTGATAAAACCTCGCCTGGAATTAAATTCTTGTTTCTTCCTATGGTTGAAGACAGCATGATATTGTCGGTAGCACCAACACATAATAAATCGTCAATATTCATGATTAAGGCATCTTGAGCAATCCCTTTCCAAACGGATATATCGCCAGTTTCCTTCCAATACATATACGCTAAAGAGGACTTTGTCCCTGCGCCATCGGCATGCATAATCAAGCAATAATCATCATCATTGGTTAAATAATCTGGAACTATTTTACAAAATGCCTTAGGGAACAATCCTTTATCAATGTTCTTAATAGCATTGTGAACATCTTCTTTTGATGCTGAAACTCCGCGTTGCGCGTAACGTTTTGAAACTTCTTGACTCATAATGTTGTATTGTGGTGCAAATTTACTTTTTTGAATTAAAAAATCCCGCTTTTTTAAAGCAGGATTTAAGAAGTTTTAAACACTATCGTGTAAATAACAATTCTCTGTATTTAGTTAAGGGCCAAAGTTCATCATCAACTAGAAGTTCTAACTTATCACAGTGATAACGAATATCATCAAACAAAGCCCTTACTTTCTTAGAATACGCCTCCGCTCTCTCTTCAATATCTATAAAATTATTCGCGCTTTTTCGCTCTGCAATCATTTTAACAACATTCACATTGATACCTTCAATATGATTGGATATTTCTTCAATTAAATTGATTTGCTCTTTAGCTACACCTTGATATTTCTCTTCAAAAATTTCTTTTAACCCTCTTACATTTTCAATTAAAATATTTTGATATTTTACTGCTGTGGGTACAATATGATTTCTAGCAATATCACCTAGCACCCTACTCTCAATTTGAATATGTTTAATATAAGCTTCTACTTCAATCTCATAACGTGCTTTAGTTTCAATTTCGCTCATCACATTCATTTCTTCAAAAAGGGAAATACTTTTTTTAGAAATCTTAGCTTTTAAGGCTTCAGGAGTGGTTTTATTATTACTTAAACCCCGTCTTTTAGCTTCTTTCTCCCAGGCTTCTCCATAACTATTTCCATCAAACAAAATAGCCTTGGTTGATTTTATATATTCCCTTAATACATTAAAAACAGCTTCATCTTTCTTTAAATCTTTCTTATTTATTAAAATATCCACTTCCTTTTTAAAATCTGTTAATTGCTTAGCAACTATGGTATTTAAAACCGTCATTGGGTTTCCACAATTTGCTGTTGAACCTACAGCTCTAAACTCAAATTTATTACCCGTAAAGGCAAAAGGAGATGTTCTATTTCTATCTGTGTTATCTAGAAGCACATCTGGAATTTTCCCAACTACGTTAAGTTTTAATTCCGTTTTTTCTTGCGGAGATAATTTCCCTTTAGTTACCCCCTCAAGCTCTTCTAATACTTTAGTAAGTTGCCCTCCTATAAACACAGAAATAATTGCAGGTGGCGCTTCATTAGCTCCCAATCTGTGATCATTTCCTGCCGAAGCAATGGTTGCTCTCAACAGCGCTTCATTCTCATGAACCGCTTTTATAGTATTTATAAAAAAAGTTAAAAATTGTAAGCTACTCATTGGTGTTTTTCCTGGCGCTAAAAGATTTATCCCCGTATCCGTTGATAATGACCAGTTATTGTGTTTTCCTGAACCACTTACCCCTGCAAAGGGTTTTTCATGTAATAATACTTTAAAATTATGATGTGATGCCACACGTCCCATAATATCCATTAATAAGGAATTATGATCTACCGCTAAATTAGCCTCCTCAAAAATAGGTGCTAATTCAAATTGATTTGGAGCCACCTCATTATGTCTTGTTTTTACGGGAATTCCTAAAAGCATACATTCCGTCTCTAAATCCCGCATAAAATTTAATGCCCTATTAGGAATAGAACCAAAATAATGATCATCCAATTGTTGCCCTTTGGCTGATGAGTGCCCCAATAAAGTACGCCCCGTCATTGTAATATCTGGACGACTGGCTGCTAACATTTTATCTATTAAAAAGTATTCTTGCTCCCACCCTAACGACGATGTTACCTTTTTAACATTTTTATCAAAATACTTACACACAGCAGTAGCAGCATCATCAACCGCATGCAAAGCTCTTAAAAGTGGGGTTTTATAATCTAATGCTTCTCCTGTATACGCCACAAATATGGTAGGAATACATAATGTTGTTCCATAAATAAAGGCTGGAGATGTTGGATCCCATGCTGTATAACCCCTAGCCTCAAAGGTGTTTCTAATCCCTCCGCTTGGAAAACTGGATGCGTCAGGTTCCTGTTGTACCAATTGAGAACCTCCAAATTTCTCAATAGCCATACCCCCGCCAATAGTTTCAAAAAACGCATCATGCTTTTCAGCAGTAGAACCCGTTAATGGCTGGAACCAATGTGTATAATGGGTTACGCCCTTTGACAATGCCCAATCTTTCATAGAAGAAGCTACTTGGTCTGCTATATTCCTATCAATCTTTTTCCCAAACTGAACCGCATTCATCACGCCTACAAAAGCATCTTTTGTCAAATATTGACGCATTGTGTTTTCATTAAACACATTTTTTCCAAATAATACTGACTGCCTTTCCGTAGCTTCAATTTTAATTGGCTTGTATGCAAGAGATTCTTTGATAGCGTGAAATCTTAATATTGACATTATTTAAAACGTTTTGAAATTGAATTGTTAAGCAAAAGTAAACAGGTTTGACAAAAAAACCTTTAAACTGAAAAATTCTTTTAAGATTATTTCAGTTTTTTTATAAAATAATAGTCTTTTTTTAAAATAAACCTTAAAAAAATAGGGTATAAATAAAAATAACTCATGTATTTATTAAAACACCCCTATAAATTTAAAGTAAAAACATAAAAATCTATATTTGTGATATTATTATCAATATTTCAATTTTAAAAGATTCATTATGGCAAAAATTAAATTAGAATACCTTTGGTTAGATGGTTATTTCCCAACTCAAAATTTGAGAAGTAAAACCAAAGTAGAAGAGCATGAAAACTTTCAAGGAACAATAGAAGAATTAGGATTGTGGTCTTTTGACGGTTCTTCTACGCAACAGGCTTCAGGTGGAGCATCTGACTGTATTTTAAAACCAGTTGCTATCTATCCAGACCCTAAAAGAATCAACGGTTATTTAGTTATGACTGAAGTAATGAATGCTGATGGAACTCCACATGTGTCTAACGCACGTGCTACTATTGAAGATGATGATAACGATTTCTGGTTCGGGTTTGAGCAAGAATACTTTATTATGAATACAAATACTGAATTACCATTAGGATTCCCAAGAGGTGGTTACCCAGCTCCACAAGGCATGTACTACTGTTCAGTTGGAGGATTACATACTCACGGACGTGATTTAGTTGAAGAGCACGCTAACGCATGTATCGATGCTGGATTAAACTTTGAAGGCATTAATCAAGAAGTTGCATCTGGACAATGGGAATTTCAATTGTTTGCAAAAGGCGCTAAAAAAGCAGGAGATGAAATTTGGGTTGCTAGATATTTATTAGATCGTTTAACTGAAGGTCGTGGTATGTACATTGAGTACCACCCAAAACCATTAGGTGATACAGATTGGAATGGATCAGGTATGCACGCTAACTTCTCCAACACAATCTTAAGAACTTGTGGATCTAAAGAAAAATATGCTGAAATTTGTGAAGCATTTAGACCTGTTACAGCTGAACACATTGCTGTTTATGGTGAGTTTAACGAACAACGTTTAACTGGTAAGCACGAGACAGCATCTATTACAGATTTCTCTTGGGGGGTTTCAGATAGAGGAGCATCAATTCGTATTCCAATTATCGCTGTAGAAAAAGGATATAAAGGATGGTTAGAAGATCGTCGTCCATCTTCAAATGCAGATCCATACAAAGTTGCTGCAAGAATTATTAAAACTGTTAAGCCAGTTAAATAAGGTTTATAGTTTTACATACAAAGAACGCTAACATTAATTTGTTGGCGTTTTTTATATGATAAAGTTTTGGGCGCTTGCCTGCTGGTAGGCAGGTTGCCACAAGGGTCGGGCTTTGTGTTGCAAGTCTTCGCTCGTCCCGATAGCTACCGGAACTCGCTGTGGGTTTCCACTGCAATCCCTGCCGGCAGGCAGGCCTAACGCATTTATTTGCTAGCTTATGTTATATAACCCGAAAGTTGTTCTACTATTGAGAGAGGTTCGTTTATTCTTACACTGATAAAAAAATCGTTTTAATGTTTTTTATTAAGCGTTAAACAAAATTATCGTTTCTTTTCTGTCAAAGCCAAGCGATTCCACACATTACCAATTTGCAATAGATAAAAGAGAGATAAATGAGAAGTGAAATTATTACAAATTAAAGCTTCCCTTGCGTAAACACCATAAACATAAATGCACCATATCCAATCACTAAAACAAAACCTTTAATTCTACTAATCTGCAAACGCTCAGGAAGAAAGATTAACGGTATCAAAATAGCTGAAAAACCAAGCATCCAGAAAATATCGTTAGTCAATATTTGAGGTTCTGTAACTGGAATAGGTTTTAAAATTGAAGTTAACCCTAAAACAGACCCAATATTAAATATATTTGAACCAATCAAATTACCCAAAGAAATAGCCTTTTCCTGCTTTGCAGCTGCAATAACGGAAGCAGCCAATTCTGGCACACTTGTTCCTATAGCGATTAAAGAGACTCCTATTACGGCTTCACTTACACCTATTGAGCGCGCAATTTCCTTTGAGCCATCTACAAGCCATTCACTTCCAAAATAGAGTGCAGCTGCACCTATTAATAACCATAAAGCAATTTTAAAATTTGAAACTACAGCTAACGTATCATCAACATCTTCTGTAACTGTGTCTTTTTTTGCAATTCGTAATAGCACAATTAAAAACACAATAAGTCCAATAAATAAAACACCGCCTTCAATAGCAGTAAGTACATCATCATTTTTAAGAAAATAATACAACACTATTGAAAACACCATCATAACGGGCCAATTCAGTTTATAAAAAGACTTATCTACCGCAATTGAACCTACCAGCGCAGTAATACCTAACACCAAACCAATGTTTGCAATGTTTGAGCCTACAACATTATTAATAGCTATGGCCGGCGAACCAGAAAGGGCAGCTTGAAGGCTAACTAACAACTCGGGCGCAGAGGTTGCAAAGGAAACCACCGTCATTCCAATAACCATTTTGGATATACTAAACTTAAATGATAAGGCTACTGATGAGCGTACCAAAAACTCCCCACCTACTACTAGTAATACAAAGCCAAGGACAACCAACACTATACTCATGAAATACTTTTTTTTTGCGAAGATAATATAACAATTTACGATTAACGATTATTGATTTACGATTTTTAAGTTCTTATTAAGTATCCATCCTAATTTCTATTTAGTTTAAGATGAAAGCTAAAAAATCATCATGTGTAAGTTCAATTAATTAATAAGTGCAACACGAATATCAAAACCCATTCAATATTTTTACTTACAAATTCAAATTAACCGTTTTTTATAAAAACGTTTGGCAAACACATCAGCAAACCTATATCTTCAAAAAACATTGATATAATTAATCTATTTACTAACATTTTAAAAAACCTAAAAATATGATAACACTTGCCAAACTTATAATTGATGTAATAGTATTTATTATGTCAGTTATCTAAATCAAAAACAAAGTAAAACCTAGTCTAGAATAAGTTTTACTATTTTTGTGTTTAAAATGTCATGAAAGTGAAAAAGCAAGTATTCAAATTTTTAGCTAAGGTTAATAAAGCAATCTTACCCAGTTATTCTAAAAAACAATTAGACTTAGCCAAAGCCACTAAGCTACAAATAGCCATTATTGGTTGGCGATGGTTTATTACTAGAAATGCATTAGGTTGATAGGTTAAAATCTACACTTTAGCTTAATTTTTGTATTTTGAAATTTTCATATATTACATTTACATCGAATTAATACATACGCCCCACAAATCTCAAACCTATGGTTAAACATATTTATCCATTAATAGTATTTTTAAGCTTCACAATAAATATCTTTTCGCAAGAAACATCTATTGCTACAAAATTTATTGACAATGGCAGTTTATATAAAAGTTTAGAGAAGTCTTCATTAACAATAGCTGAGTTTGAAGAAAATGACAAATGCATTGTTTTAGATTATTTAGGAAAATATACTTATAAGGTAAGATATAAGAATTTTGTTGGTTTTGTAAAAGATGAATTCATAGACATCAATGAAGATATGATGGATTTGTTCTATGATTATGAAGAAAAAGAAAGAGCAAAGGCTATTGAAAAAAGAGAAACTAAAGAAAATAAAATACTAGAAATAAAAAGGAAAATAGAAGACAAAAGAAAGGATTCTATTCCAAAAATAAATGAAGCAGAAAGGAAACGATTAGATGAAATCAGAAAAAAGGGTTCTTTTGCTAAAGTTAAAGAAACCGAAAGATTAGCACTAATCGAAAAAAGAAGAATTGACTCCATTGCCAAATCCAAAGAAGCAGAACTTAAGGAATTAGCCGAAAGAAAAAGAATTGACTCCATTGCTAAAATAAGAGAAACCGAAAGATTAGCATTAATCGAAAAAAGGAGAATTGACTCCATTGCTAAAGCGAAAGAAAACGAAAGATTAGCATTAAATGAGAAAAGAATAAATGACTCTATTAACACAGCTAAAGAGGAACAAAAAAAGGCACTAGAACTCTTAAGGCAACGAAACGATTCTATTGCCAAAGTTAAAGCTCTAGAAAAAGAAGTGGCCGAAAGAAAAAGGAAAGACGCTATTGCTAAAATTGAAGAGGAACAAAAAAAGGGATTAGAACTTCTAAGAAAACGAAACGATTCTGTTGCTAAAGTTAATGCGCAAGAAAAAGCATTAGCTGAAATAAAAAGGAAAGACGCTATTGCTAAAATTGAAGAGGAGAAAGAAAAGGCATTAGAACTTCTAAGAAAACGAAACGATTCTGTTACCAAAGTTAAAGCTCTAGAAAAAGAAATGGCCGAAAGAAAAAGGAAAGACGCTATTGCTAAAATTGAAAAGGATCAGAAAAGGACTCTAGAACTTCTAAGACAACGAAACGATTCTGTTGCAAAAGTTAAAGCTCTAAAAAAAGCAGTAGCCACAAGAAAAAAGAATAATATTATAAATCAAACTGAAGAAGCTCTTAGAAAGCAACTTATTGAAAAGAAAAGGTATGATTCTATTGTTGAAGTTAGAGCACAAGAGAGGAAAGAATTACTTGAACTAAGAAGAAAAAGTGATTCTATAACAAAACTTGTGGAAAAGGAAAGAAAAGAACTAAACGAATTAAAAAGAAAAGATTCTATTGCCAAAGTTACACTGCTCAATGACCTTTCAAAGAAAGGTGAAATTGCTAAAATCAGAGAAGAAGAGCGCATTAAGTTCCGTAATACCTGTCATTATCAAATTAATGAATATGACAAATTTTACAACGTAACAACAATTAGAACAGAACCCTATACACTTAATAAGAATTTAACAGTTGAGCTATATAAACAAGGGCGAAAAACAAATATTTTTTTCAATTTTTCTGAAGATATAGGTTGTGCTACGTACTTACCAAATAATAGATCTTCTGTAAAAGTTACACTCGAAAACAACCAAACAATTTCTTTTTACCATTCTTGGGATATAGATTGTGATAAAGAATTTAGATTTAAAGGAAATTTATCTAGTGTACAAATGTTAAGTTTGAAAAAATCACCTATTAAATCTATAGTACTTACAGGTACAAAATATTCGCGAGAAATAACCAATATAGGTTATAAAGAATTTTTTATAGACAAATTAAAATGCCTTGAGAGTAATCAATAAGAGTGGTTCTAAGCCTATTAAAATTTTAAAATAATGTTATTTGTCCTTCATCATCAATTTCTAAATCATCTTTAGAATCACTTTTAGGTTTTGAAACTTCACTGGTTGTCTCTTTTAAATTTTCAGGAGACACCTCAGTTTCATCAACAACCTCTAAATCATCCGCATGAATTTCCTCTGGGGCTTCGTAAGGCAAAGGGTCTAATAAATTAACTTGGTTTACTTTATCTTTGGTTAGCTGATTTCCTAATGCACTTATGCCTTTAATAGAAATAAATTCTTCAAGGTTTATTTCTAGATTATCCTTTCGGTCTTTGCCGCGTTCTTTAGCAAAAACAATTTCTGCCATAGGTTTCCAATCGGTAGAAATAATTTCTAATTGCGAATTAGGGTGTTCTGAAATAAAAGATTCGATCTTACCTTCTTGTTCAATTAAAAAGCGTTTCACATAATACATGTCTTTTTCGCCATTAAAATAAACTGCAGATATTGGCTTTTTAGGAATCCATTTTTCCATCACAATCATATCATCATCAAAATGCATAGTCACTTCTGGTGTAACCGTTTTAACCATCCCAGATTGATTGATAATTAATAATTTATCTTCCCCTCTAAACTCACCAACCAGCTCTCCTCTGCCATCAACATTTAAACGTTGCACGGTATCGTCAAACCAAATTTTACGAGGTTTTAGAGTAGATAAACCTTTCTCTTTAAGTTCAACGCGTTTTACTGGATATTTAGTTACTAAATTTCCTTTTGAAACACGCCCTTTTATCAGAATATCAGCAAAATCAATATCCCATTTTAATTTTTTAATACTACCTGCTTGTCGCAAATTAACGGTAACAACCTCTGCTTCTCCATTAGGGTTTGCAGAAAAATACAAACTAATAGACCCTTTATTGCCATTAGTTAAATCATATGCTCTATCTCGTGTAATACTAGTAACCGCAAAACGTTTGATATATGAAGGACCACCTTTACCATCTCGATAAATCAAATTATATATAGTGCGTTTATCTTTCTTTTTAAAGACAGCAACATGAATGATATCTTTACCAATAAAGGTTTTAGAATCTACTTTGGTAACCATCATTTTACCCTCTTTAGTAAATACAATTATATCATCTATATCACTACAATCAGCCACATACTCGTCTCTACGCAAGGAAGTCCCGATAAAACCTTCTTCACGATTTACATAAAGCTTTGTATTACGAATAATAACCTTAGTGGCATCTACATCATCAAAAGTCCTTATTTCTGTTTTGCGCTCCCTACCTTCTCCATACTCTTTTTTAAGTCTCGTGAAATAAGCAATCGCATAATCAATAAGATGCTCCAAGTGATGTTTTACTTCTGCTATTTGATCTTCTAAAGCATCAATTTTTTGTTGCGCTTTATCAATATCGAATTTTGAAATACGTTTGATTCGAATTTCTGTTAAACGTGTAATATCTTCTGTGGTTACAGTACGCTTTAAATGTTTTATATGAGGCTTTAAACCTTTATCAATAGCATTTATAACGCCTTCCCATGTTTCTTCTTCTTCAATATCGCGGTATATCCTGTTTTCAATAAAAATACGTTCTAAGGAAGCAAAATGCCATTGCTCTTCAAACTCCCCTAATTTTATTTCTAATTCTTGTTTTAATAGCTGAACTGTGTTATCTGTAGAACGGCGTAACATTTCTGTAACCCCTACAAACAGCGGTTTATTATCTTCAATAACACAGCCTAAAGGCGATATAGATGACTCACAACTCGTGAAAGCATACAACGCATCAATCGTTTTATCTGGAGATAAGCCCGAAGGCAAATGCACCAAAATCTCAACCTCTGCGGCAGTATTATCTTCTATTTTTTTGACTTTGATTTTACCTTTATCATTCGCTTTTAAGATAGAATCAATTAATGAAGATGTAGTGGTTCCAAAAGGCAATTCGGTAATAACAAGTGTGTTTTTATCAAGCTGCGAAATCTTGGATCGCACCCGTACTTTACCCCCTCTTAAACCATCGTTATAATTTGAAAAATCCGCGATCCCAGCTGTTGGGAAATCAGGTAAAATTGTAAAACGCTTTCCTTGTAAATGCTTAATAGACCCATCTATAAGCTCAATGAAATTATGTGGTAATATTTTAGTTGAAAGCCCGACAGCAATCCCTTCGCCACCTTGTGCTAACAATAACGGAAACATAACAGGCAAGTTTACAGGCTCTTTTCTACGACCATCATAACTGGCTTGCCATTCGGTAATTTTAGGATTAAAAACAACATCTAACCCAAACTTAGAAATACGTGCTTCAATATAACGAGATGCCGCAGCTCGGTCTCCCGTTAAAATATTTCCCCAGTTTCCTTGGGTGTCAATTAACAAGTCTTTTTGACCAATTTGCACCATAGCATCGGCAATACTAGCATCACCGTGTGGATGATACTGCATGGTGTGCCCAACTATATTGGCTACTTTATTGTAACGCCCATCATCCAAATCTTTCATGGAATGCATGATACGACGTTGTACGGGTTTAAAACCGTCTTCAATAGCAGGAACAGCACGTTCTAAAATAACATACGATGCATAATCTAAAAACCAATCTTTATACATGCCCGTAACACGGGTAATCGTTTCTTGGGGTTCGTCTTGCTTGTTAATTAAATCGTCGTTTTGGTCGTCTGTCATTAAATACTCTTATTTTTTAGGTTTGCCGCTAAGCAATACTCGTCCTTTTTTCTGCGTTTCTTTGCTTTATCAGTAACATCATGTGCTTACAAAAAGCCTTAAGACATCTTTTATCACTTTTTTACATAAATAATACATAATGTATTTCTTTAATTTATAAAAAATATTCGTGAATTCGTGGTTGGTTTTACTTTATTCTTCAATTAAATCTAATTCCACTTTAAGATTATCAATAATGAATTCCTGTCTAGTTGGTGTATTCTTACCCATATAGAAAGATAACAAATCTTCAATAGACATATTATCATCTAACATGATGGGATCTAAACGAATATCGTCACCAATAAAATGCTTAAATTCATCTGGAGAAATTTCTCCAAGCCCTTTAAATCGAGTTATTTCTGGTTTTGGTTTTAGTTTTTCTAAGGCATCTCGCCGTTCTTGTTCAGAATAACAATAAATGGTTTCCTTTTTATTTCTTACACGGAATAACGGTGTTTGTAAAATATACAAATGACCATTCTTTATAACTTCCGGAAAAAACTGTAGAAAAAAGGTAATTAACAATAACCGAATATGCATCCCATCAACATCGGCATCTGTTGCAATTACCACATTATTATAACGTAAATCTTCAAGAGATTCCTCGATATTTAATGCCGCTTGAAGCAGATTGAATTCTTCATTTTCATAAACAATCTTTTTAGTAAGTCCGTAACAGTTTAATGGCTTTCCTTTTAGACTAAATACCGCTTGCGTGTTAACATCTCTGGATTTTGTTATACTTCCCGAAGCCGAATCGCCCTCGGTTATAAAAAGTGTAGACTCTAAATTACGCTCGTTTTTAGTATCACCGAAGTGTACACGGCAATCGCGTAATTTTTTATTATGAAGGCTTGCTTTTTTAGCTCTATCTTTTGCTAATTTTCTAATTCCGGATAACTCCTTTCGCTCCCGCTCTGCCTGCAAAATTTTACGCTGAATTTTTTCGGCGGCATCTTGATTTTTATGTAAATAGTTATCGAGTTTCGTTTTTAGAAAATCATTTATATAGGTTCTTACAGTTGGCAAATCGCCTCCCATATCTGTAGATCCTAATTTGGTTTTTGTCTGGCTTTCAAAAACAGGCTCCATCACCTTAATAGCAATGGCACTAACAACAGATTTTCTAATATCAGAAGCATCATAGTTTTTTCCATAAAACTCACGAATGGTTCTTACTAACGATTCTCTAAAAGCATTTAAATGCGTACCCCCTTGTGTGGTGTTTTGTCCGTTTACAAAACTATTATACTCTTCGCTGTATTGCGTTTTACTATGGGTTAAGGCAACTTCTATATCATCTCCTCTTAAATGAATGATAGGATATAATAAATCTGTTTCGCTAATCTTTTCAGCTAGTAAATCCTTTAATCCGTTTTCGCTATAATATTTTTCACCATTAAAAACTATGGTTAAACCTGGATTTAGGTACACATAATTTTTAAGCATTTTTACTACATACTCACTTCGGTATTTATAGTTTTTGAAAATAATTTCATCTGGAACGAAAGATACTTTGGTTCCTTTTCGTCGAGATGTGTCCTCTAACAGCTCTTGATTGGTTAAATTACCTTGTTCAAATTCCGCGGAAGCGCTTTTACTATCACGCGTAGATTCTACTCTAAAAAATGACGATAACGCATTTACAGCCTTGGTACCAACACCGTTTAGACCTACTGATTTTTTAAAGGCTTTAGAATCGTACTTTCCACCGGTATTCATTTTAGAAACCACATCTACCACTTTTCCTAACGGGATGCCACGACCATAGTCACGCACAGTAACTTTAGTACCTTGAATGGAAATCTCGATGGTTTTCCCAGCGCCCATAACGTACTCATCAATGGAGTTGTCCAGAACTTCTTTAAGAAGGATATAAATACCATCATCTGGAGAAGACCCATCACCAAGTTTTCCAATATACATTCCTGGACGCATACGGATATGCTCTTTCCAGTCTAGTGAACGTATATTATCTTCGGTATATTTGGTTTCTACAGCCATTTAAGTGAGTGAAAATTTATGATAGGACGCTAATATAGCACAACCAATTAAAAAATGAAATAGGAAGCATACAAAGTAATTAACAATATATATTAATAAGTCGCAGTCTCAATTTTTTGTCTCAATTGTCGCGCTCTACAATGTTATATCGTTAATCTTCATGCGTTAATTTACGATTTTTTTTTGGACACCAGTAGAATACCCACAATAACCACTAAAGCACCAAATAGTTGCAATAACGTTAAAGTTTCATTCAAGAAAATAGCAGCTAAAATTATTGTAGAAATGGGACCGATTCCAGCCACAATTGCAAAGTTTGAAGAGCTAATCATTTTAATAGAAGCCGATACCAAAAAAGACGGAATTACTGTAGCGAAAACGGCGATTAAAAAACCTAATACATAGACTTCCCAAGAGAGATCAAATAAGTTCGTATCATTTATAATACTATAATGAACAAACACACAAACACAAGACACAATCATAGCATAGGCAGTGAATTTCATGACCCCAAATTTTGGAATTAACCAACCGCTGCCCACTAAATATGAGGCGTAGGTTATGGCACTTAATAGTATGAAAAAACCTCCTAAATAGGCTTCGGAACCAGATATAGCCACTTCATCTGAAAACGCAATAACAATGCCCAAATACGTTAAACCAATAGCAGCTGCTTGAATTTTGGTAATCGGCTGTTTTAAAAAGAACCGATTTAAAAGAATAACAAGGGTTGGATATAAAAACAAGATAATGCGCTCCAGACTTGCCTTAATATAGGTAAGCCCAACAAAGTCGAAATAACTGGCCAAATAGTAGCCAATAAACCCAAAAAACACAACCCAAGCGTAATCGCTGTTTTTGATTTCCACTTCTTTATTTTGATGGCGATAGACATAAGCGATAATCAGATAAAAAGGAAACGCAAACAACATACGTAACAACAAAATACTTATAGCATCGACCTCATAATTATAGGCCAACTTTACCATAACGGCTTTTGAAGAAAAAAGGACTATTCCTAAAACACCAATTGCTATGCCGTACCAAAATTTTTTCGTTGTTTGCATGAAACGAAAGTAGGATTGTGTTTTGGATTGACTTATTAGGAAACTAAAAAATTACGATGTTCAAGGAACTTTCGGATTATATTAGGCTGGATTTTAAAGAAGCATATTATAGAAACCTAATTATAAAGCTTATTTATCAAATAAAAATCTGCTAAAACCAATGCAGCCATAGCCTCAACAATAGGTACGGCTCTTGGCACTACACAGGGGTCATGACGCCCTTTACCTTGCATTTCTACTGTGTTTCCAGCTTTGTCTATCGTTTCATATTTCTGGATAAGAGTTGCCACGGGTTTAAAAGCCACACTAAAATAGATATCCATTCCGTTGCTTATACCACCTTGAATGCCACCGGAAAAATTGGTTTTTGTGGTACCGTCGTTATTAAACGAATCGTTATGGTCGCTACCGTACATAGTGCTTCCGTGAAATCCACTACCGTATTCAAAACCTTTTACGGCATTTATAGAGAGCATCGCTTTACCTAGTTCGGCATGTAATTTATCGAACACAGGTTCGCCCAAACCAACGGGTACATTTTTTATAACACAGCTTACAATACCACCAACGGTATCGCCTTTACCACGCACTTCCTTGATAAAGGTTTCCATGTTTGCCGCCATATCTTGATCTGGACAACGCACGATATTCGATTCTACTTTTGTAAGGTCTAATTCGTTATATGGTTTATCTAATTTCATAGTACCAACGCCCGAAACATAAGCCGTTATTTCTATACCTTTTAGCATTTGCTTTGCTATGGCTCCAGCAACAACACGACATGCCGTTTCGCGAGCCGAACTACGTCCGCCACCACGATAATCTCTTATACCATATTTTTTATCATAAGTATAATCTGCATGGCTTGGTCTGTAACTATCTTTTATATGCGAGTAATCATGAGATTTTTGATTGGTATTTTCAATAACAAAACCAATGGATGTTCCTGTAGTAACCCCTTCAAAAATACCGGAATGAAACTTAACAGTATCTGGTTCTTTACGTTGGGTAACAATAGCTGATTGTCCTGGTTTCCTTCTATTTAGTTCATTTTGGATTTCATCTAAATCCAACTCAATTCCAGATGGACAACCATCTATAACACCACCTAATGCAGGGCCATGAGATTCGCCATAAGTAGTTAGATTAAATAGTTTTCCGAAAGAATTACCAGCCATAATTTCAATTTTTGGCTAAAATAAAGCTTTTTTCGATTTCATCTATCTTAAATACATGGCTTTAATCGTAATTTTTGAGATTTTTAAAATAAACACCATATCAACCTTTGTTTAGATTCCCAAATTCTTGGGAATGACAATTTCAATGGAAACTCCCAGACTAAAGTTTGAGAAAATGCTTTGATTAAATCTATTTTTATAAATACTAATATAAAACCAATGAGAAGTTATATATAAATACATTTTTTGGCGTTATTTTTGCAAAGCTATTTTGAATATTAAATAATGGTCTTTTTAACAGGAAAGACCGTATATAATTAATGAAACAAAACTTTAAATTATGAAGAAATTATTTTTATTATCAATTGCAGTATTAGGATTTGCTTTTACATCTAACGCTCAAGACATTGCAAATAATGCCATTGGATTACGATTGGGTGACAGCGATGGTTTAGGAGCAGAAGTATCTTATCAAAAGGCTTTAGGCGACAACAACCGTTTAGAGTTAGATTTAGGCTGGAGAAACAGCAATAGTTATGATGCCGTTAAACTTACTGGCTTATACCAATGGGTGTTCCCTTTAGATGGTGCTTTTAACTGGTACGTAGGTGCTGGTGGTGGTTTAGCTTCATTTTCTGGAAAAAAGGGACTTGATGGAGAAAGTGAAACCTCTTTATTTGCTGCTGGTGATATTGGTATTGAATACGGTTTCGATATTCCTTTATTATTGGCTTTGGATTTTAGACCTGAATTAGGCTTTGGCGATTTCTCTGATGATTTAGACTTTGATATTGCTTTTAGTATCCGTTATCAGTTCTAAATTACCGGAAACATATAAATTTGAAAAAGCACCTATTTAGGTGCTTTTTTTGTGGGTTATTTTAAGAGATCCAAAAACTTGACTTTGTAAAAAAAATTCTACTACCTTCGTTTAACAAGCGATAAAGTTTACCTGTGCTGAACTTGTTTCAGTATTGAAACGGAACTTTGTCTTTGAGTTGTGTACTATTTTGGTAAAATGTCTCTATGATGATTTTACTACATAATGATTAGAACTCTTTACAACATACGAACTTCTATATATTAAGCTTTTACCAAGCTGAAAGTCCAATAATTTCACCGTTCGGACCTACAAAAAAAGTATATTTGTCGCGGACATAATTTTCGTTTTCCAACTTGTAACCTTCTTCTTTCAACTTATCTCCTATTGGTCCAATATCATTCACCTGAAGCATAAAATGGTTATGGTTGGTATTTCCAACAGGGCCAATGGTATGTATATATTCTGGAGCTGTAAGTGATAATGTTATTGTAAGGTCATTTGCCTTTAGCTTCATTGCCAACATCCCCTCAATACCTTTGCCCTGATATACTTCAGCATCGTCTAATTTAAAACCTAAAATCTCACGATAAAGTTTTAACGTTTTTTCAAGTTCTAATACATGTACACAAATATTCTTTAATCCAATAACCCGTGCTTGTACTTTACTAGTATCGTTTGCAACAGGTTGCTCTGAATTCTGAGCAGAACTAAAAGCTGTACTTACTGCTATGAAAACTACAAGGCTTAAAAAATTAAATTTACAGGTATTCTCTTTTCTTTTCATTTCATTATTGCTTTTCATAATTAACACAAATGAGTCTTTATTAAATAGAAATTGTAATGTACATAAACTTTTAATAATATTCTGAATTGTATCAAATATATGAAAAAGAGATTGTATTTTACGGTGGATTTCTATATCAATTGATACGGAATGTTTTTTTACAACAAAAACACAACTTGAGTCAAGTTTAATTATATTCAAATGAAGATTATCTATTTTTCAATTATCATAACGCTAATACTAACATCATGTAATAGCACTAATAATCAGTATTCTAATAAGAACAGCAAGTACGAATGGAAAAACTTAGTTGACCAAAATCTTTCGGAATGGGATGTTTATTTAAGTTATAAAATTCAACCTGGTTACAATGGGGCACAGCCTAAAGATGATCAAGGAAATCTTATTGAGCCCATTGGATTAAACAATTCTTCCTATAATGTATTTTCTACAATTCAGGAAGGAGATAACTTAATAGTAAAAAATTCTGGTGAGTATTATGGATGTTTGGTAACAAAACAAGAGTATGAAAATTACCATTTCCAACTAAAATATAAATGGGGAAATAAAAAATGGGCTTATAGAGAGAATTTGTTAAAAGACTCTGGTATTCTATATCATTCAATAGGACAAATTGGTGTTGATTATTGGAGATCATGGATGCTATCACAAGAGTTTCAGATTATGGAAGGACATACTGGAGACTTTTGGAGCCAGTTAACATCGGCAATTGATATTAGGGCATATAAACCAGAAGGTCATTTAAACCCTATGGCTCACTCCTCTCAAGACTTCCTACCATTGGGTTTTCAAAGTCCTAATAAAAACTATTGTTTACGTAGTGGAAATTATGAAAAAGAACATGATGAATGGAATACTTTAGATTTATATTGTTTTGAAGATAAGAGTTTACATGTTGTGAATGGGCATGTTGTTATGATTTTAAAAAACTCAAGATATACTGATGAGCAGGCCAACATAAAACCTTTAACAAAAGGTAAAATTCAGTTACAAAGTGAAGCCGCAGAGATATTTTTTAAAGACATTAAAATTCGAGAAATTGATTCACTGAGCAGTTCCCAATTTGCACTTTTCTAAAACTTTATTCATTAGTGCAACAAATTAGTGTAAAAATTAGTGTACGTGATCATGTTAACATGAAACCATTTGCAAAAACTACATAAATCTAATAGATTAATATGATATAAAATTGCTTGATGAAAACAACAGTACACAATCGAGTAGACGGCTGACTACCAAAAGATAGCCAGTGCGCCTCTCACACCACCGTACGTACGGGTCTCGTA
>NZ_BAABJJ010000041.1:0-26396 GCF_039543245.1 Algibacter agarivorans | reverse complement strand
TTTGTTTATTCTAATTTACGAATTATATCGCTGATTTACAAGTATTTGTGTGTATCTGAAAGTGCCTAATTATTAGTAAAGCTCTTTAATTTTACCAAGCTTGTTTTTTAAGAGTTTTAAAGACTCTTTATGAGCTTTAATATTATTATGAACTTCTTTTACTAAAGGATTATCGTCATCAACATTAGTGAAAAACTGTAAATTATTTTCTAATTGATTGATCTGACTTTTTACTTCATCAATTTTTTTACGAATATAAAAGCGCTCATTATCTAAATTCCTTGTGTCATCAGAAGTATTGATATTGTCGAGCTTGTTTTCATATTTAATCATTTCAACCTCGTTCTTATCCATTTTTAAACTTGTCAATAAGTCATCAATAGTTTTCTGGAATTTGCCTTCAATATAGCGTTTGTCATTAGGTACTCTGCCCAATGTTTTCCATTGTTTAATTTGCTCTTTTATTATAACTATACCTTTTTCTTTACTTTCTTTATCACTTGGCAGCTTTAAACCTTTTAAGGTATTTAATAATTCGTTTTTTTGGTTGTAAGCATTAACTTGTTCTTGACTTGCTGCATTTCGTTTAGCATGGATCCTGTCAAAATAATGGTTACAGGCACCTTTAAATTGTTTCCAAATTTTATCACTATCTTTTCGTGGAACGTGGCCAATTTTTTTCCAATCGCTTTGGATTTTTTTCATCAAAGGTGTGGTTACTTCAAAATCCTCACTTTCTTTATTGTCTTCAGCTATTTTAATTAAATCTAATTTTAATTGAAGATTTTTATATTGGTCTTTTTTAAGACCTTTATAGAATGTGTTTTTTTCCCTGTTAAATGTTCTTACCGATTCTTTAAACTTGGCCCAGGTACTTTCGTTTACTTTAATAGGTACTTTTCCTGCATTAAAAAACGCTTCTCGTTGTTCTTCAATAGCTTTTATTTTCTTTTGCCATGAACCATGCGAATTGCTTTCTTGAGCATTTATAGCATCTATATTGGCAATGATTTGAAGTTTTGTTTCAAGATTTTTTTCGTGAATTTTATCTATATCCTTATAATAAAGTTGACGCTTATCATTAATTGTTTTTGTGGCAGCTTTAAAACGTTCCCAAATTTCTTCACGATGGGCTCTGCCAACAGGCCCAAGTTCTTCTTTCCACATTTTGTGCAATTCCTGAAGTTCCCTAAAGGCGCGCATTATATTATCGTCTTGTGCTAACTCTTCAGCGCGTTCAATAATTAATAATTTCTTTTCTAAATTATGTTTAAAATCTAAATCGCGTAAATCTCTATTTAAATGTAAAAAGTCATAAAACATTTCTACATGGTGGTGGTAGCTATTCCAAGCATTATTGTATTTGTCTCTTGGTATTGGACCCGTATTTCTCCAGCGTTCTTGTAGTTCTTTAAAATGTTTGTAGGTTGTGTTTATGTTTTCCTCAACATTTAGTAAACCTTTTAATTCTTCTATGATTTCAAGTTTATCTGCTAAATTTTGTTTTAAATTTTTCTCTAAACTTTGGTAATGATCATTTACTTTTTTTCTATAGGCTTTGTAAGCTTCTTTGAATCTTTTTTGAACAGGAGAAGAATAATAAAAATCGATTTCATTACCACCATCATTTAAAAAATCTTCTTTTTTCTCGTCAAGTAATGCTTGAAATTTTGTTTTAAATACGGTATTTATATTATCTACGTGCGATTTTATGGCTTGAACTTTTTCATTCTTCAAAAGCTTTTCTAATTCAATAGCGAGGGCTTCTAAAGACATGGAGTCGTATTCTTTTACCTCGATTTTGTGTCTGTCCTTATTGCCTTCGTCTTCAGCATCTTCAGCATTGGATTCTTCAATTTCATTTAGAACTTCATCATGGTCTTTTACACTGTCAGGGGCTCCTTCGTCTTCATTTTCTGTTTTGTCTGCTTCTACTTCAAGGGTTTTGTTTTCTTCAATAACATCATTAGTTGTTTCAACATCCGAAGTAGGTGTTGATTCAATTTCTTGATCTTTATTTAATTCTACTGAGTTTTCATTAGAATTGTTTTTATCGGTTTGATTCGCTTCTGGAAGTTTATTAATATCAGACATTTTTAAAAATGTTAAGGTTCGTCAAATTACTTTCGACTTTAAAGATACTAACAAGTAAAGTATTTACAAAGTACAAGAAAGGGTTTTAATGCTTAGATGGAAGATTTATTTTAAATTCCAGATAGACCAGGCTTTTTCAGCTTGTAATTTCAGCATATTTAGTCCATTTATAGTTGTGGCTTGGTTTTGTTTACCTTGTTTTAAAAAGGTGGTTTCCTCAGGATTGTATATTAAATCAAATAGGATATGATTTTTGGATATTGCTCCATAAGGAATGTTTGGGCAATCGTCAACATTTGGAAATGTTCCCAATGGCGTACAATTAATGATGATTTGGTGGTTTTCAACATCACTTTCCTGCAAAGTATCATAGGAAAAGCCAATGCCTTTTTTTAGTTTTCTTGAAACATATTGGTAAGAAATCCCCATTTCTTTTAAACTGTATGCTATAGCTTTACTGGCACCACCTGTTCCTAAAATTAAGGCATTTTTATGATGGGATTTAAGAAAAGGCTTAATAGTGTGTTTAAATCCATAACAATCTGTGTTGTAGCCTACTAGTTTTCCTTTTTTTGTTATTCTAATGGTGTTTACAGCTCCAATTGCTTTAGCTTTTTTGTTTACCTTATCAAGATAAGGGATGACTTGCTCTTTATATGGAATGGTAACGTTAAGCCCTTTTAAACCTTCAGTCTTTTTTATAATTGAAGGAAATAGATCTATACTTTCGATGTCAAAATTTTCATAGGACGTATTGTGTATGTCTTCATCTTCAAATTTTTTTTTAAAGTATGATTTTGAAAACGAATACGATATGTTTTTGCCTAAAAGCCCTAGTTTGTTCATTTTGTTTTTTTTGTTATTTGCCCGTACCATTCTAATGCTAATACTAATAATATGCCAAGGAAAATAAAACCAATGGCATAATACGTTTCTGTGTTTAGGTTTGGAATAAAGCGTTTGTAGTTTTCTATAATTTTTGCTCCAGTAGAATCTAATAGAAAGCTACTGTCTTCATTTAATTTATAAACTGTTTTTTTCCATGGCCATACCACACCTAAAGATCCAATAATAAAACCAATAATTGTAGAAAGCGTAATGTTTTTATAGTGTTTTAAGATGTAGCTTAAGAAATGCGAAAATGTAACCAGACCAGTAACCGAACCTAATGTAAATACGCTTAAAACTTTAAGCATTCTCATACGTGCAGCATTGCGAATAAAACTAAAATCTAAACTAAAAATATCTGAAATGGTGTCATATAAGGCGTTAACAGAATCTACTAATAGCAGTACATAATTTCCTAAAAGAATAAGAATGAATGAACCTGAAAACCCTGGAAGTGTCATTCCTGAAACACTAATAATCCCGCAAAAAAAAACAAACCAAAGGTTGTCATTTTCTTTAGCGGGGTTTAAAAAACTGATACTAATACCTAGTATAATACCTATGGCTAAAGCGGTGTATGTTTTATAATTCCAGTCTTTAAAATCTTTATTGATATAATAAATCGAACCAATTATCATTCCAAAGAAAACACTCCAAACGTAGAGTTCGTAATATTTTATTAAATAGTCTAGAACTTTAGAAATACTAAAATAGCTGACAATCATCCCGAAGAACAGTAACCCTAAAAACCGACCGTTTATATATTTATAAAAGCTTTTAAAGCGTCCATTTATAAGTAACTTAAATGCTTTGCCATTTACTTTTTTTAAAGAATATATAAACTCTTCATAAAAACCAGCCACAAAAGCTACAACACCACCTGAAACACCAGGCACTTTATTTGCAGCACCCATTCCTAATCCTTTCAGGATTAGAAATATTTTATCGGTAACTGTTCTGGTATTTTCCATGGCTATTTCTTAGATCCTAATTTTTCAAGAATATAAATAGTCAAAAACCCAAGAACCATTAAAAGTGCTGCAAACAGTATTTGATTATCTCCAACAAATGAAAATGGCGAGATACTTTCTTGTAATAATGGCTTTTCTATACCTTTAGAATTTGTGTGCCATGTTAAAGTTTCTTTCCAAGGCCAAACTTTATTTAATGACCCAAAAATAAAACCAGTTAGTAAGGCTAATGTGATATTGTGATAATGTTTGAAGAGCCATTTTAGTACGTGGCTAAAACTCAACAGACCAACAAGAGCACCAATGGCAAAAATCATAATCTTTTTTAAATCTATATCGTGAATAGCATCACTTAATGTTTTATAAGCTCCTAGAATTATTAAGATAAATGAACCGGAAATACCAGGTAATATCATAGCGCAAATAGCAATGGCTCCTGCAACAAAAAGAAACCAAGGGCTTTCATTGGTGCCTAAAGAAGGTAGTTTGCTAATGTAAAAGGCAATAACCGCTCCAATAATTAAAGCAATAACTGTGACTATGCTCCATTTGGTAATTTGTTTCCCAACAAAATATATACTTGCTACGATAAGACCAAAAAAGAAGGACCATATTAAGATGGGATGAAACTCAAGTAAATATTTTGCAAGTTTCATAAAAGAAACAAAACTGATAAGAATTCCAGACATAAGTACCAGAATAAAGTTCCCGTTCAGTTGTTCCCAAAATGCTTTAATGCCTTTACTGAAAAGTGTTTTAAAGAGAGAAAGATTTACATTGCTAATAGTCTCAATTAACTCTTCATAAATGCCGGAAATAAAAGCAATCGTACCACCAGAAACTCCAGGAACAGCATCTGCTGCACCCATTGCTAATCCTTTAAAAGAGATGATTAAGTAGTCTTTAATACGTCTTTGCATATTGTGATTTTTAAAGAAAACCAAAGGTATACATTTGGCAACTAAAAAAAAATTAATATGAATAGTTGAAAATAGGTTAAACCCATTAAAAAAAATAATCCACGAATTTTACAAATTTTCACTAATATTTTAAAAATCTTTAGGTTTTTTCTATTCGTATAATCATTTTTGGATAATTACCAGCCTACCGGCTGGTAGGTTTCGCGAATTTTAAATGAGTTTAACTCATTAATTGATTTTAATATGTGTTGTCTAGAAACGTTTACTTACAGATTTGTTTTAAGTAAGTTTTTTACAAGGAGTTTCTTGGAAACTTTAGGAAAAAGCTCTTCAATAATAAAGGCGTATTCTTCATTTTCTTTTAAACCATTTTTTAGATGGAATACCCCTTTGTCATTTTCATTTAAAGAAAAGTACAACCCAGCTAAACGATATTCTATCTCTGCACTTTCTGGGTAAAAATCTGTGGCTTGTTCAAAATTATAAATTGCGGCTTGTGGTTCTCCTAATTTAATTAATATATCGCCACGAGATAACCAAGTGTTCAATTCGTAATTGCCTAACTCTAAGGTTTTTTTGAAACCGCGCTCAGCTTCTTCGTAAAAATTCAACCTTTGGTTAATTTGCGAATATAATTTCCAATATATGACGTTTTCCGAATCTATATTTATAGCTCTATTAATGAAATAAAGGGCTTTTTGGTAGTTCTTTTTCCTGTTGTAATATTTAGTGATGGCTATCCAACCTTTATCTAATAAAGGGTCTTCATGTACTGTCCTGTCGTAAAACTGAAGTGCTAAATCATCATTATTCAATTTTTCATAACAATTACCAATACGCAATAATGCAAAAGATGTTGGTTCTTCTAATTGTAGAGTAATTGTGTAGTTTTCAATAGCATCTTCATAACGGTTCAATTTTTCTAAAACCTTGCCACGCTCAAGATAAGCACCAACAAATGTATCATCTGAAATAATAGCGAAATCAAATGATGTTAATGCTTTGTCGTAATCTTTTAAAGTGACATATTGCTTGCCTAATTGATGCCATGCTACTTCGCAATATGGATTTTTATCTAAAAATAGGTTTAAATATGAAATGGCTTCTTCATGCTGTTTTAAAAACTCAAAGCAATATATAACATTGTATAATGCAGAGTAATCATCTAAGTCAGATTCTAAACATTTCATAAAATATGTTTTGGCATCTTCAAATTGATCTAGAAAAAGGTATTCCATTCCAATTAATGAATATAAATCGACCACATCGTCAGTAAGTTGCAATGCTTTTTTTAAAACCTCAATGGCTTGTTGATGGTCATCTTTTTTAGAAAAAACATTAGCCTTTTGAATGTAGATTTCTTCATTCATTGGGTCTAAACTATGCAATTGGTTTAATAATATGTCTGCTTCTGGCAACTTATCTTCAAAAACAAAAACTTCTACTTTAAAAAGTCTTAAATTAATAGAGGTAGGGTGTTGGTCTAAACCTAATTTTATGGCTTTTTTCGCTAAAGCGATTTTACCTTGGTTTAAATAATGATGAATGATGTTTTCGAATTCTTCGGAATCAAAGAACAAAACATGGTTTGTTTTTAACATCGATTCAAACTTAGTAAGAGGCAAATTGTTGTTGTCATTATGACTAAACTCCATAAGCACATTTATAAGATTCTATGTCAATAAATTTAAGCTTCTATTTGCTTTTTAGTTGAAGAATATGTAAATGTTTTCAACAAAGTAATGAACATTGAAAGTATTTGTGTGAGTTTTTACTTCTTTTGTTTTGATTATCAGAAAGTTGAATGTGATTGTATATTATTGTATTTCGTCTAAAACGTCAATAATTATTTTGCATCCTTTGATGATTTCATCGTTTGTGATGGTTAAAGGAGGTGTGATTCTAACTGCTTTTGGCTCAAAAAGTAGCCAAAAAAGTATTAACCCTTGGTCTTGACATTTAAGAATTAATGAATTTGTTATAGTTTCAGAAGCTGTTATTAAAGCAAGCATGAGCCCTTGTCCTCTAATTTCTTTTATTAGAGGATGCACTAAAATTTTCCGGAAAACCTGTTCTTTCTCTAATGCTTGCTCCATTAAATTACTTTCAGTAATTTCTTTTAAAGTTGCCAATGCAGAAGCAGCAATTACCGGATGTCCACCAAAGGTTGTTATGTGTCCTAGTTTAGGGTGGTCTTGTAGTAAGTCCATTAGTTTACTAGATGCAGTAAAGGCTCCAATGGGCATCCCGCCACCTAGACCTTTGCCAGTTACTAATATATCCGGGATGCAATTGTAGTGTTCAAAACCAAAAAGTTTACCTGTTCTTCCAATTCCAGGTTGTATTTCGTCCAAAATTAAAAGTGCCCCAACTTTATTGCAACGTTTTTGAACTTGGATTAAGTATTTGTTTGAAGGGACGATAAAACCGGCACCACCTTGGATGGTTTCTAAAATAACGCAAGCTGTTTTATTTGTAATCTGCTTTAAATCTTCTTCGGAATTAAAAGTTATAAATTTCACATCTGGCAAAAGTGGTCTAAAGGCTTGTTTGCGTTCTTCATGCCCCATAACACTCATAGATCCCATAGTGTTACCATGATATGCTTTGTTAGCTGCAATTATTTCACTTCTTCCGGTAGCACGTTTGGCAAGTTTTAATGCACCTTCAATCGCTTCGGTTCCTGAATTAGTTAAATAGGTCTTCTCTAATGGTTTTGGAAGATTTTTTGCTAATAATTTTGTGAGTTCTACGGCTGGTTTTTGGATGTATTCGCCATAAACCATAACATGCATATATTTATTCAACTGCTCCTTAATGGCATTTACAACCTTTGGATGATTGTGGCCAAGTGGGCAAGCAGATACGCCAGCAACAAAATCTAGATAGGCTTTATTATTGGTGTCGTAAATATAAGAACCATTTGCATGAGAAATTTCCATGGCTAATGGATGAGGTGTTGTTTGTGCTTGATATTTGAAGAAATCAGACTTCATTAGTGTGCTTAATTTTTTTTAAGTTCAATTAATTCAGCACCCCATAAATAAAAATCATCATTTTTTTGAATATTACTTATTACGCATCTAAGTTTATTCCCATCATTTGCTTTTGAAGTTGTTATACTATATTGTTTCCAATCGTTAGTTAAAGAAATGTCTAAAGTTTTATAATTTGTGTAATCCTTTCCTTGTTCTTGAAATCGTATTCTTGTAGTTCCTTTGCCTTTTAGCCATATAGAAAATTTAAAAACACCTAATGTTCTATCTACAATTTGAAGGATGTGACCATCTGAATTTCCTGTTCCAATAATATTATAGGTATTCTTTTTTCTATTTGGAGAAAGTATACTATTCTTCTTTGAAACTTTTATGCCATTTTTCACCCATTTCGAATTACTAAACTCATTTTTAAAAAGCAATAGGTTTTCTTGATTCCTTAGGGTTTTGTCGTACTTATATAGTGGTCCAGCCAATTTTATACGTTGCATCATTTCCTCATCAAAAAATGCATCTTGAGGCACATAATCCTCCAAACCTTTTATGGTTGGCAACTCCAAAGGTGGGTCGTCTTTAAATAAATCTTCAACGCTCAGTGGTCGTTCTTCTTCACGCCAATCGAAGCCTTTTAAGAATTTTTCTTTTTCAGGGTATTTGGATTCAGGGTACATGTCCCCATCGACTTGGTTAAACCTGGTGTATTCATCAATATCGCCGTCAGCAAATAAAATAGAGATGCTTCCAGATTTTGCTTTGTCTATACCAATCAACTCTTGTTTATCGTTTCTCGCATAAAAAATGGATTGGGCGTTTTTTGTAATATCGACTTGCCGTAATTGATTTTCATCATTAAAAAAACCTACCAATCGCATGCCGTTAATTTGGTTGTAGCCTGTTTTGCTTATAGTGTCTTGACTTATAATAAAAGCATTGTTGAAAACGAGTAAGGAATCTATTTTTTCAGTTTCGCTATTGGATATTAAATGAATGGTATCGCCAGTCATTTGATTTTCTAAATTCCACATAATGGGTTTTCGTGCAGAAGAAAATTTATCACCAGAAGAAAAACGAGGAATATTTATTAATTTAGTAATACCGGTTTTCTGACTGGTATGGATAGAATCGGCTTTTCCGCTTAGGTCAGATTTAAATATTTTTGCATTATAATTTGCATTGATAATTCTGTTGTCCGGTTTACCAGTAACTAAAATTTTATCGGCATGCAGGTATATAGAATCGTTTTCCTGAATAGTAATAGCTAATGCGCGTTTGGTAATGAAAACGGAATCTTTTTCTTTAAACATTTCTGCGTAATGCCCTTTTATAATGCTCTTATTTATAGTGTCAGTAACTGTTATATTATTGGTTGCTGAAGCGAAACTTATATTGTTGTCAAAATACAAACTGTCACCTTCAATAATTCTGTTATCGTAATCTATTTTTGCTTTCTTAACGGCATAGCCAATTTTGTTTTCTGTATCATAAAAACCTTTTTCACAGTATGTTTTACTGTCTTCTGTTGTAATGGTTGACGGTCCAAAGAGGTACGCATAACCCGTATCGGAATAAAAGTCGAAAAAGTTTGATTTTATAGTCGTGCTATCACTTACTAAAACGACATCCTCAACAAATTGATACTTTTTTATATCCATATAATACCTACCAATTTTACTGGTAATAGTACCCGAAGAATCTTTTACAACCGTACCTCCGTTTTTATAAAAGGCTTGCTGTTTTAGACGATCCATATACAAGGTATCTGAAGATATTGTGGAATTAGGATCTGTTAAAACCACATCGCCACTGGCAAATGCTAATTCCGTTATACCACTATATTCAATATATTTTGAAGTCATATTAATGGTGTCTCCCTGTCTTAATATAACATTACCATATGCTTCAATAAAATTCTCTTTGCCATAATGAATGGCTTTATCGCACCACATATTAGAACCACTATGTTCTATATGAACTTGTTGGGTGTCATCCCGTGTTAAAACTTTTGCGCCAGGATAGTTTTCTTCATCTATAGTAAGTTTACCTGCATATTCAATTTTAATTTTCTTTTTTTCTTGAGCACTGGATATTGAAACAAAACCAATAAAAAGTGCAAAAAGTAAAACTTGTAGTTTGTTCAAAATATAAAAAGTTTGTAGCAAAAATAACGATAATTATAATGTATAATTGTATTGAAACGAAAAACGCTCCAAAATAGTTTGGAGCGTTTTTTAAAGATATAAGATAGTGTGATTATTTAACCAATTGCCCTCTGAAAATAGTCTGTTTTCTATCTGGCCCAACAGATACAATAGTTATAGGGATTTCCAGTTCTTTTTCTAAAAATTCAATGTATTCATTCAATGCTTTTGGAAGTTGAGATGTTTCAGACATTGCTGTTAAATCTTCATTCCAGCCACTAAAATTCGTATAAATAGGTTCTACGTTTTCTGGTTCAATATTATAAGGGAAATGAGTAATTACTTCTCCTTTGTATTTATAGGCAGTGGCTACTTTTAAGGTTTTAAAACCAGAAAGCACATCGCCTTTCATCATCATTAATTGAGTGACACCATTAACTTGACAAGCATATTTTAATGCTACAAGATCTAACCAACCACAACGTCTTGCTCTACCTGTGGTCGCTCCAAATTCATTACCAACTTTAGCCATGGCTTTTCCATCTTCATCAAATAATTCTGTAGGGAAAGGACCAGAGCCAACACGTGTTGTGTAAGCTTTAAAAATGCCAAACACATCACCAATTTGGTTTGGAGCAACACCTAATCCTGTACAAGCTCCAGCAGCAGTGGTATTACTTGAAGTAACAAATGGATAGGTTCCAAAATCGATATCTAATAATGAGCCTTGGGCACCTTCAGCCAGAATGGTTTGTCCAGATTTTTGCGCTTGGTAGATGTATTCTTCAGAATCAATAAATTTTAATGATTTTAATACCTCAACAGCTTTGAAAAATTCGCTTTCCAATTCAGCTAAGTCATATTCTATTTCAACATTATAAAAAGCAATCATGGATTCATGCTTGTCAGCCAATGCTCTATAGCGTTCTTTCCAATCGGTTAATTCCAAATCGCCCACACGAATACCGTTTCTTCCAGTTTTGTCCATATATGTTGGACCAATACCTTTTAGAGTTGAACCGATTTTAGCTTTTCCTTTTGAAGCTTCACTAGCTGCATCAAGTAGTCTGTGTGTCGGTAAAATAATATGTGCTTTACGTGAAATCATTAATGATTTTCTATAATCTACATCTTGTTCTTCAAGTTTGTCTAGTTCGCCTTTAAAAATTACGGGATCTATAACGACTCCATTCCCTACTAAATTAGTAGCGTCATCATGGAAAATTCCTGAAGGAATGGTGTGTAAAACATGTTTTCTTCCATTAAAAACTAAAGTGTGACCTGCATTTGGACCCCCTTGAAAACGTGCTATAATATTGTAGTTTGATGTAAGTACGTCAACAATTTTTCCTTTGCCTTCGTCTCCCCATTGTAATCCTAGTAGTAAATCTACAGCCATTGTAAAAATTAATTATTTAGTTGATTTTCTGTTTCCGTAAAAATAAAGTGAGTGGTTATTTATTTCAATATCGAAAACCTCTTCGATTGTTTTTTTTATAGATTGAATTCTGGGGTCGCAAAACTCGATAACTTCTCCAGTATCTGTAAGTATTACGTGATCGTGTTGTCTGTCGAAATATGATTTTTCATAATGTGCTTGATTTTGTCCGAACTGATGTTTTCTAACTAAACCACATTCTAAAAGTAATTCTATAGTGTTGTAAAGTGTAGCGCGAGACACACGGTATTTTTTGTTTTTCATGTTAAGATATAGTGATTCTATATCAAAATGCTCAGTGCTGTTATAGATTTCTTGAAGTATAGCGTAGCGCTCGGGTGTTTTTCGGTGCCCGTTACCCTCTAAAAAGCTTGTGAATACGCTCTTAACTATGTCTTGATTTTTAGTATCTGCTTTTGCATTCATAATTTCGTCGCAAATTTACACTTTTTTTAGAGACTGTTTAACATATGTGTTGTAATTTTCATCAACTATTTTTGATGTAATATGAGGCAAAATTTTAAGCCTAGTAGCGCTATGATTTGTAATTTTAACGAAATCAGTTAGCAATAAGGGTTAGGAAAAAACAATTGACATATTTTAAACAGTCACTTAAACTCGAATAACCTTATCAATGCCATTAATTTTTCTAAGTTTTTCTACAAGCTTTTTTATAATGGTATTATTTTTTACAACAACATTTATTTTTCCAGAAAATAAGCCGTCATGACTTTCAAAACTGATGCTTTTCATGTTTACAAGCATGTTTTCTGAAACAATGCTAGTGATTTCGTTTACCAAACCAATATGGTCTATACCAGCAAGAATTATTTTTGCCGAAAATTCTTGTTGTGTAGAGTCAATCCATTTTGCCGGCATAATCCTATAAGCATAATTGGATTGTAAGCTTACCGCATTTGGACAATTGTTTTTATGTATTTTTAAACCTTCATTAACAGTTAAAAATCCAAAAACTTTGTCTCCAGGAATAGGGTTGCAACAATTGGACAATTTATAATCTAATTTTTCTTCTTCTTTACCAAAAACAATCGAATCATAATTTAATGTAACTTCATCCTTTTCTAATTCTTCCTTTTTAATAGGTGTTTTTCTAGAAATTTTATTTTTAATATAGCTCATTAAGGCATTTCTTCTAGAAGAAGCATAGCTCTTAATCATAGTATTGTCAATTGACCCAATACCAATTCTGTAAAATAAATCGAGACTGGTTTTAAGTTTGAAGAAACGAACCATTTCGTTGATGGATTCTTCATTTAAAGTAATTTTAAGTTGTTTTAACTTTCTACGCAAAATTTCTTTACCATCTTCTCCTATTAGTTTTTTGTCTTCTCTTAATGCCGATTTAATTTTACTTCTTGCTCGTGCTGTAGTAGCATAGTCTAACCAATTAGGGTTTGGCTTTGCATTTTCTGCAGTTAAAATATCTACTTGATCGCCACTTTTTAATTCATGACTTAATGGTACTAACTTTCCGTTTACTTTTGCTCCTCTTGTTTTCATGCCGACTTCGGTATGAATGTTGAAGGCAAAGTCTAATGCAGTTGCGCCCTTTGGTAGAGATTTTAATTCACCAGCAGGTGTGAAAACAAAAATTTCTTTAGAGTATAAATTGAGTTTAAACTGTTCTACAAAATCAACGGCATTGGTTTCTGGACTTTCAAGAGCCTCTTGAAGCCTATTGATCCAACTTTCTAAGTTATCTTCTTTTTCGCTACCTTGTTTGTATTTATAATGAGTAGCATATCCTTTTTCAGCAATTTCATTCATACGTTTACTACGAATTTGTACTTCTACCCAACGCCCTTTAGGGCCCATTACCGTGATGTGTAATGCTTCATAACCAGTACCTTTAGGAGATGAAATCCAGTCGCGTAATCTAATAGGGTTTGGTCTGAAATGATCTGTAACCACTGAATAAATTTTCCATGCTAAGAATTTTTCATTTTGGGGGTCATTATCACAATCGTAAATAATTCGTACGGCAAACTTATCATAGACTTCATCAAAGGGGACCCCTTGGTTAATCATTTTTTTGCGAATCGAGAAAATGGACTTTGGTCGACCTTTTATGGTGTAGGTAAGATTTTCTTTGTCTAAAGAGTTTTTTATAACCTCACTGAATTGATTTATATATAGGTCTTGTTCTTCCTTACTCTCTTTTATTTTATCAAAGATATCATTGTAAACATCAGGTTCGGTATATTTTAAACCTAAATCTTCCAGTTCGGTTTTAATATTATAGAGTCCGATCCTATGAGCTAAAGGGGCGTAAATGTAAAGTGTTTCAGAAGCTATTTTAATTTGTTTATCTGGGCGCATCGAGTCCATAGTTTGCATATTATGGAGTCTGTCTGCAATTTTAATAATGATAACCCGTACATCATCATTAAGTGTGAGCAACATTTTACGGAAATTCTCTGCCTGTAAAGATACGTCCATGTCTTTTTCCTTGCTTAAAGACGATATTTTAGTAAGTCCATCAACAATGGTGGCAATGGTTTTTCCAAATAGTTTTTCTATATCCTCAATCTGGTAATCAGGACTGTCTTCAACCACATCATGAAGCAGTGCAGCCGCAATAGAAGTGGCATCCAAGCCAATTTCTTGGGCTACAATTTTTGCCACGGCTATGGGATGGAAAATATAAGCTTCTCCAGATTTTCTACGTTGGTCTTTATGTCCATCTAAGGCCACTTCAAAAGCACTGCGAATAAGTTTTTTATCGTCGTCAGAAAGTGTGGTGTAACTAACTTTTAATAATTCTTTGTAGGCTTTGGCAATGGCTCCATTTTCTTGTTCTATAGCTTCCTCTGTCATAGATTAAAAGTAACATAATCTATATTAACAGCCAACATCAAAATTTGTTTTTTTATAACTAATTTTTAAATGAGTTCAGTATTAAGTATTTAAGAAATTGACCAGATGAAGTATAGCCTTTCCCCGATGGCCAATGCTGTTTTTTAGGTTTAAATCCATTTCGGCAAATGTCATGTTATGACCTTTTGGTTTGAATATGGGGTCATAACCAAAACCTTCATCTCCATGTTTTGAAGTTGTGATTTCGCCTTCACAAATACCTGTGAACGTTAGTTGTTTATTGTTAAGTTGCAAAGCAATTACAGTTTTAAAACGAGCGTTTCGGTTTACATTACCATTTAAGCTTTTAAGTAGTAAATCCATATTGTCTTGCGCATTGCGTTGGGGACCAGCATAACGTGCAGAGTACACACCAGGGGCTCCGTTTAAAGCTTTAACTTCTAACCCTGTGTCATCGGCAAAGCAATCATAGCCATAATTGGCCTTAATAAATTCTGCTTTTTGAATAGCGTTACCCGCTATGGTGTTTTGAGTTTCAGGAATATCTTTAAAACACCCAATGTCTTTTAAGCTTAAAAGTTTAATATGATTAGGCATTAAAGCTTGAACTTCTTTAAGTTTATTGAGGTTGTTGGTAGCGAAAACGAGTTGCATATTCTTGTAAAGTTTGAATATTCAAAAGTACTATTATATTGGTTTGTATGAAATAATTTGGGTTCAATAATAAAAGAGGGAGTTTACAGTTATTTTATAGTTTTTATTCTATGAAAGTATTAAAAAAATATTATCTTAGGATGGAAATATTAACGTAAAAATAAATAAATATGACAGTAAATTTTCAATATGTAGGTGTAGATGTAAGTGAAACATTATCAACTTTTACCAAAGAAAAATTAGAAAAGTTATTCAATAAATATGAGTTTTTAATAAATGCAACTGTGCATTTCAAACAAGATGAAAAAGAGCATGTTAATGGAAAGATATGTAATATAGAATTAAGTTTGCCTGGACCAAGGATTTTTGCAACGTCTAATGAACGTAATTTTGAAGTATCAGTTAGGGAAACTATTAGTGATTTGGAACGCCAACTTAAAAAACGTAAGGAAGTTTATAAAACATATTAAAATTTACGAAAATCTAAAGACAGATGATTGAAAACAAAAAGATGGCTAAGAATTATTTTTAGTCATCTTTTTTTATTGCTTTTGAGTAAGTACTGAAAACTTTGACTTTAAACTCCTATTTATGGTGATAAGGTTCGTTTCTTAAAATAGTAAATCCACGATACAACTGCTCAATAAAAAAGAGACGAATCATTTGATGGGAAAATGTCATTTTAGATAATGATAGTTTACCATTTGCTTTTCTATACACATCTTCAGAAAAACCATAAGGACCTCCAATACCAAAAACCAATTGTTTAATACCTGAATTCATATGTTTTTGTAAATAATTTGAAAACCCAACAGAATCTAATAGTTTCCCATTTTCATCTAGCAATATTAAAACATCGGTAGGGTTTAGTTTATTTAAAATAAGCTCGCCTTCCTTTTGTTTTTGTTGTGTTTCACTTAAGTTTTTACTGTTTTTAATATCAGGAATAATCTCTAAAGAAAATTTAATATAAAAACCTAGACGCTTTGTGTAATCATCAATTAGAGATATAAGTTGTTTATTATCAGTTTTGCCAATGGCAATAAGTTTAATAGTCATAAAAGCAAAATTACTGTTTAGTATTTATGAATAATGTATTTAAATAATAAAAAATTATAAAAATTCGTAATTGTAAAATATAATTTAGTAAATCAATTTCTTATTTTTGTGGCAAACCAAAAACAAATTATGATTACACAGGAGCAGTTTGATACAGAAGTGAAGATGATAATTTCTAATGCCATTAGAGAAGATGTTGGAGATGGCGACCATAGTTCTTTAGCTTGCATCCCTGCCAATGCAAGGGGGAAAGCTAAACTTTTAGTAAAAGACAAAGGTATAATTGGAGGTGTTAATTTCGCTAAAAAAGTATTTGCATACGTTGATAAAAACCTAAAATTGGATGTGCGTATTGAAGATGGCTCTGAAGTTACCTTTGGGGATGTTGTTATGTATGTTGAAGGCCCTTCGCAATCTATATTGAAAGCAGAGCGTACCGTTTTAAACGCTATGCAACGGATGAGTGCAATAGCTACCAAAACAAGAATGTTTGTTGATTTATTAGAAGGTACTAAAACCAGAATTTTAGATACACGTAAAACAACACCTGGTATTCGAGTGCTAGAAAAATGGGCAGTCAAAATTGGCGGTGGTGAAAATCATAGATTTGCTTTGTATGATATGATTATGCTAAAGGATAACCATATAGATTTTGCTGGAGGTATTACAAAGGCTATAGAAATGACCAAACAGTATTTAAAAGAGACTGGTAAGGATTTACAAATTATGGTGGAAGCCAGAGATTTAGTTGAAGTAAAAGAAATTTTAAATAATGAAGGTGTTTATAGAATCTTGTTAGATAATTTTGATTATGAAGATACTAGAAAAGCCGTTAAATTAATTGGCGATAAATGCCTTACTGAATCTTCGGGTAACATTAATGAAACTACTGTAAGACATTATGCTGAGTGCGGTGTAAATTATATTTCTTGTGGAGCCTTAACGCATTCTGTACATAATATGGATTTAAGTTTAAAAGCTATAAAGTAATTTCTTTGATAAGAGCTTATCTTTATTTTCCATTTTTAAACGAAAAGTAAATTTGAGTTCACTTTAGAATACTGGTTTATTAGATATTTAAAGTTAAAAGACAATCTTAATTTTAATAACTTTGCAATAACATTAAATGCAAATTATTGATGACCAAACCTTTTAAAGACAAACTTGATGACATTCCTGTAATTAATGTTTTGGTGCGGTTTTTTAAGCAAATAAAATTACCAGGTCTAGAAGGGTTGTCGTTTTTTGATTTATTAGAACTGTATATTACCGGTATTGTAAGAGGTGCTTTAACAACGCGTGCTAGTGCCATTGCTTTTAATTTTTTTATGGCGCTGTTTCCTTTTCTGTTGTTTGTTTTAATCATTATTCCTTATATACCTATTGACGATTTTAAAATTGAGTTTTTAGTGTTTTTAGAATCATTTTTACCACCAAGTACATCAGATTTTTTCTTCGAAAATATATTTGAAAATATAGACCAATCTCAACGCGGTGGTCTATTGTCGTCCGTTTTTTTGTTGTCAATTGTATTAATGGCCAATGGGGTTAATGCTGTTTTTTTAGGTTTTGAAAATTCATATCATGAGCAATTAACACGCAATGTGTTTAAGCAATATTTATATGCTCTAAGCATTGCTTTAATTCTTGCATTCTTATTAATTGTTACTATTGCGGTTTTAGGATATTTTCAAATTTATGTTGTGCAAGGGTTGTTGCATGCACTGGAAAATAGAGGTTATGAAGTGGACTCTGAAGGTGTGTTTTGGCCAGATATTGTAAAATATGTGTTTTTTGTTGCCATGGTATATTTAACGACTGCCATATTGTATTATTTTGGAACACGAGAAGGAAAACATTCTAAGTTTTTTTCGGTAGGTGCACTTTTTACTACGTTGCTTATTCTTTTAACGTCATATCTATTTGGTGTTTATATTGAAAATTTTGGACAATATAATAAGCTATATGGTTCTATTGGTGCCTTATTGGTTTTGTTGTTTTATTTATGGTTGAACTCCAATATTTTGCTACTTGGTTACGAATTAAATGCCTCTTTGAATAAGCTAAGAAAAACATATTAGTTTATGGAGTATTTTATAGACGTTATCATACCTGTTCCGCTTAACAAATTATATACGTATCGTATAACCGCTTCCGAATCGGAATTTTTAAAACCGGGCATGCGTGTTGCCGTGCCTTTCGGGAAATCTAAAGTCTACTCTGGTATTGTATTTCGAGTTCATAATGATGCACCTTCGGCTTATGAAGCTAAAGATATCCAGCAAATTTTAGATGATACGCCGATTGTAAATGAAAAACAATTGCAATTATGGCAATGGATCGCTAAATATTATATGTGTACCCTAGGGGATGTGATGCGTGCTGCATTACCAAGCGCATTTATTTTAGAAAGTGAAACCGTAATTACTAAAAATAGCGTTAAAGAGTTTGATGAATCTATTTTAAAGGATGATGAGTTTTTGGTTTTTGAAGCTTTGCATCACCAATCGTCTTTGAAGATTCATGATATTTCTAACATTCTAGATAAAAAGAATGTGCTGCCTGTCATTAAAAGACTTATTGACAAAGAAGCCATTTCGGTGGAAGAAGAAGTCTATGAAAAATATAAGCCCAAATTAGTTAGATATGTAAAACTACACGCTAATTTTTCATCAGAACAATCACTTCAGAATTTATTAGATGAATTAAGTAGAGCGAAAAAGCAACGTGATGTTGTGATGACTTTATTTTCAATTTCTGCTAAAACGAAAAAGCCTGTAAAAGTTAAAGATTTATCAGATGAAAGTGGTGCATCAGTATCCATTATAAAAGCACTAGTTGATAAAGGTGTTCTTGAAGAATATCACATTCAAACAGACCGAGTTCAATATACAGGCGATGATAATGAATCGACTAAAAATCTTAATGACTACCAAAAAGCAGCTTTAAGTGAAATAAAAATGTCTTTTGAAACACAGCACACCACCTTGCTACATGGTGTAACATCTTCTGGTAAAACAGAGGTTTATGTAAAGCTTATTGAAGATGTTTTAAGTGAAGGCAAGCAGGTTTTGTACCTGCTTCCAGAAATAGCTCTAACCACTCAATTAGTTACAAGGCTTCAGAATTATTTTGGAGAGCAAGTGGCTGTTTTTCATTCTAAATATTCAGTTCATGAGCGTGTTGAGGTTTGGAATAAGGTACTACACAATTCCGCTAAAGCGAAAATAGTTTTAGGAGCGCGCTCATCTATATTTTTGCCTTTCAATAATTTAGGATTAATAATTGTTGATGAAGAACACGAGCAATCGTTTAAGCAATTTGACCCAGCGCCACGCTATCATGCTCGGGATACGGCAGTTGTATTGGCTCATATGCATCAAGCTAAAACACTTTTGGGCTCAGCAACACCAAGTTTAGAAAGTTATTTTAATGCGAAACAAAATAAGTATGGTTTTGTTGAAATAACCAAACGATATAATGATGTATTGATGCCTGATGTTGAATTGGTTGATGTTAAAGATAAGCTTAAAAAGAAGCGTATGAAAGGGCATTTCAGCGACAGGCTTGTTGAGGAAATGACCGAAACGCTGAAAGCTGGACATCAAATAATTTTATTTCAAAACAGACGCGGGTTTTCGCCAATTGTAGAGTGTAAAACCTGCGGGCATTCGCCACAATGCCCTAATTGTGATGTGAGTTTAACCTATCACCAATACAGAAATCAATTGCGTTGCCACTATTGTGGATACAATTCTGCTATGATGCAAGATTGTGAGGCATGTGGAAGTCAAGATTTAGACAATAAAGGTTTTGGAACTGAACAAATTGAAGAAGAGGTAAAACTGCTATTTCCAGATTATAAAGTCGCCCGCATGGATTTGGATACCACTCGCGGAAAATATGGGTACGAAAAAATAATTACAGCCTTAGAGCAGCAGGAAATTGATATTCTTGTTGGTACGCAAATGCTAACCAAAGGTTTAGATTTTAGAAACGTAAAACTGGTTGGTATTATGAATGCCGATAACATGCTAAACTTTCCAGATTTTAGAGCTCACGAACGTAGTTTTCAACTCATGTTGCAAGTGTCAGGTAGGGCGGGGCGTACTGAGGAACGTGGTAAAGTATTGATTCAAACGTACAATCCGCATCATAATATATTGCAGCAAGTATCCACTAATAATTATATCGATATGTTTAACGAGCAAATGAACGATCGTTATAATTATAAATATCCACCTGTTTTCAAACAGATAAAAATCACCTTAAAACATAAGGATTATAATAGGGTAGAAACGGCTTCAGTTTGGTACGCTAAATCGTTAAGACAAGTATTTAGAGACCAAGTTTTAGGACCAGAGTCTCCGCCAGTAGCTAGAATTAGGAACCAATTTCATAAAAATATTTTGGTAAAAATTCCTAAGCAACAATCGTTAGCAAAAACAAAAGAAGCTATTATTAGAATTAATAATAGCTTCCAGAGTGTTAAAGGTTTTCGGCCGGTTAGGGTTATTCTAAATGTCGATAACTTTTAATGAAATAGAAATTTGTAAAAAAATTTCGTAATTGAATTAGTCCCAACGAAGGTCGGGATCTCATTCTGCTTTAATCCTAATATTATGAGAAACTGAAACAAGTTCAGTTTAACAAAGCAAAGCTTCTAAATATTATTTAAAGCATCAACAAGTTGTGTCTTTTTATTTCTACTTAAAGGAATTTCATAAGCACCAACTTCAACATTTTTACTGTTAAACCTGTCAATTTTATCAAGATTTACAATATATGATTTGTGGATTCTTAAAAATTTACCTTCTGGCAATTCAGCTTCAAAAGATTTCATTGTAGATAATACCACTAAGCTGTTTTCTTCTGTAACAAGTTTTACATAATCACCAAGCGCTTCAATCCATTTAATGTCTTTAATATAAACTTTACGTTTTTTAAGATTGCTTTTTACAAAAATATGCTCGCCCTCTTCTTCATTAAAGTCTAAAGTCAGTCTATGATGCTCTAGAGCTTTATCTACAGAAGTATTGAAGCGTTCTCTTGTAATGGGTTTATGTAAATAATCGGTAGCGTCGTAATTAAATGCTTTAAAAGCATATTCGGTTTTGCCGGTTACAAAGATAATTTGGGGTTTGTTGTTTAATACGTCTAAAAGTTCAAATCCATTTAGCACTGGCATTTCAATGTCTAAAAAAATTAAGTCTACTTGATGCGTATTTAAACCATTTTTAGTTTCTAAAGCACTACTGTACTCTGCAATTAAGTTGAGAGAGGGGTGATTCTCTACTAACTTAACGATAGAGAGACGTTGTATTGCTGAATCGTCTACTACTACACAGTTTAAAGTCATAACATTTTATATTATTTCGGTTAAGATATCGACAATAGTACAAAAAATTCGGCTAAAAACCAAAAATCATCGGTAAAGTGCTTGTTTTAACATAATTTTAACACTTTTTGTTTAGCTTATTTAGCGTCTAAATTTAGATGTTATTATAGTTGTGTAATATATAGAAATTAATTATTTTTGCAGCCAATTTTTAACAATAAAAACGATTTTTATGAATCATTATGAAACTGTTTTCATCTTAAATCCCGTTTTATCTGAAGATCAGATAAAGGAAACAGTAAAGAAATACGAAGATTTTCTTGTTTCTAACGGCGCTAAGATGATATCCAAAGAAAATTGGGGGCTAAAAAAGTTAGCTTACCCAATACAAAACAAGAAAAGTGGTTTCTATCACTTATTTGAGTACACTGTACCTGGTGAAGTCATTAACCCATTAGAGGTTGAGTTTGGACGCGATGAGCGTTTTATGCGTCAATTAACTGTTGCTTTAGATAAGCACGCTATTTCTTGGGCAGAGAGAAGACGAGTGAAACTTAAACAAAAAGCGTAATTATGGCATCTACAATAGAACAACAATCAAAAGGAAAAAAAGATGGCGAAATTAGATATTTAACGCCTCTTAATATCGATACAAACAAGGCAAAGAAATATTGTATGTTTCAAAAGTCTGGAATCAAGTATGTTGATTACAAAGATCCAGATTTTTTAATGCGATTTATAAACGAGCAAGGTAAAATTTTACCAAGACGTTTAACTGGTACATCTTTAAAGTATCAAAGAAAAGTTGCTGTAGCTGTAAAAAGAGCACGTCACTTAGCTTTAATGCCTTATGTAGGCGATTTATTAAAATAAAATACCGATAACAATGGAACTTATATTAAAACAAGACGTTGAAAATTTAGGATTTAAAGACGATGTTGTAACAGTTAAGAACGGTTATGGTAGAAATTTTTTAATTCCTCAAAAACAAGCTGTATTAGCTACGATTTCTGCAAAGAAAGTTTTAGCAGAAAACTTAAAGCAACGCGCTTTTAAAGAAAAGAAAGTAGTTGATGATGCTAATAAAATTGCTGAAGCAATTAAAGCATTAGAAATTAAGATACCTGCTAAAGTTGGTACTGGAGACAAATTATTTGGATCTGTAAACAACATTGATGTTGCTGCTGCTTTAGAAAAAGAAGGTCAAGCAATAGATAAAAAGTTTATTACAGTTACTACTATTAAACGTTTAGGTAGATACACTGCTGTTGTACGTTTGCACAGAGAGGTAACAGTTGATTTAGAATTTGAAGTTATTGCGCAAGCAAATTAAACTTTAAAAACATATTATATAAGCCTCAACCTAGTTGGGGCTTTTTTGTTATTTTTTTATAATTTATTATAGTAATTTCTCCCCTTGAGGGAGGTTAAGCGTGGTATATGAAGTATTCAAGACTTACAAAAGAACAATTTGAAGAATTGCACAAAGAGTTCATTAATTTTTTGGCAACTCAGTCTATTACTCACGATGAGTGGACAAATTTAAAAGCGAATAAACCTGAGCTAGCAGAAATGGAGCTAGATGTGTTTAGCGATTTAATTTGGGAAGGTGTGTTAAACAAGGCAGAATTTCTAGAACATATTTCGCCACAGCACATGTATTTATTTCGTTTAGCAGAAGAAAAAATGTTTGTTATTGCGCTTACGCTGAAAAATGATATGGACATAACGACTAAAGAAGGTTATGCATGGCTACGTGAAAACTTAATGGACGACAAAGTAGAATTTTTACAAGCTGATAAAGCATATACAGAAGATAAAAACCTAGATAAATTTAAAATGATTGAACAAGGCGCAGTTATTACTAAAGGTGATTTGTTTAAGTATTTTGATGAATTGATAGGTTAACGTCATTACGAGGAGGTACGACGTGGTAATCTGTTAATCCGTTGACTATTATATTTAATTCAGTTTCAATTTAAAAGGTTGCCATACTTCGACTTCGCTCTGTACAGGCTAATTTTTTCTAATGAAAAAGCTCGCAATGACAATTGCATTAATTATTTTTGTCCTTATGAAGCATATAGTTGCTTTGTCATTCCTGCGTAGGCAGGAATCCACTTTGAAAAATAAGTTTTAATAATCATTAAATGAGATACCTGTTTACACAGGTAGTTGAATATGGCTCAAAAACCAAGCATCCCAAAAGGCACAAGAGATTTTAATCCAGAACAAGTCGCAAAGCGAAACTATATTTTTAATACTATTCGTGGTGCTTTTGAAACCTTTGGATTTCAACCTATTGAAACACCAAGTTTTGAAAACTCAGAAACTTTAATGGGGAAGTATGGTGATGAAGGGGATCGTTTGATTTTTAAGATTTTGAATTCTGGTGATTATTTATCAAAAGCTGATGGACTCGCTTATACTGAAAAAGATTCTAATAAGTTAACTTCATCAATATCCGAAAAAGCACTCCGCTACGATTTAACAGTCCCTTTTGCACGTTACGTAGTTCAGCATCAAAATGAGATTGAATTTCCGTTTAAGCGTTACCAAATCCAGCCTGTTTGGAGAGCAGATAGACCTCAAAAAGGACGTTTTAGAGAGTTTTTTCAATGTGATGCCGATGTGGTTGGTTCAAAATCATTGTGGCAAGAAGTCGAGTTTATTCAATTGTATGACACCGTTTTTTCAGCGTTAAAACTAGAAGGTGTTACTGTTAAAATAAATAATAGAAAAATACTTTCTGGAATAGCAGAAGTTATTGGTGCAAGTGATAAGTTAATCGATTTTACGGTGGCTCTTGATAAACTGGATAAAATAGGCGAGGAGAAGGTAAAAGCCGAAATGCTTGCTAAAGGTATTTCTGAAGCAGGGATTTCAAAATTACAACCCTTATTTACATTATCGGGCTCTTTTGAATCTCAAATAGAAAGTTTAAAAAGTATTCTAAATACTTCTGAAGAAGGGAAAAAAGGTATTGAGGAATTAGCATTTATAAATTCAGCAATTTCAGAATTAGGTTTGTCTACAGCTACTTTACAATTAGATGTAACCTTAGCACGTGGATTAAACTACTATACAGGCGCTATTTTTGAAGTGTCAGCTCCGGAGAAAGTTAAAATGGGCTCTATTGGAGGTGGAGGTCGTTACGACGACTTAACGGGCATTTTCGGGATGAAAGATGTAAGCGGTGTGGGCATCAGTTTTGGTTTAGATCGTATTTATTTAGTGCTTGAAGAATTAGGTTTATTCCCAGAAACAGTAACCAAGAATGTTGAAGTCCTTTTTATCAATTTTGGAGATAGAGAAGCTTTATTCAGTTTAAAAGCGATTAAACAATTACGTTCTCAAGGTATTCATGCGGAATTATATCCAGATGCTGCTAAAATGAAAAAACAAATGAATCATGCCAATAAACGTGCTATTCCATTTGTAGTTTTAGTTGGCGATCAAGAAATAGAATCTAATACATATACTTTAAAAAACATGGTTTCAGGTGAGCAAGATAAAGTGTCATTAGAAACACTAATTTCTACAATAAAAAAGTCCTGAACATTAATTCAGGACTTTGATTTAATAATTAATTTTTAAAGTGGGTTCTTTATTCCTTAATGAATCTCTTCATGATTAGCTTTTCTTCATCATTTATTTGGATAAAGTACATTCCAGCTTCTAATTTATCTACAATTATTTCTTTTTTAACTTTACCATCTTTTACTATTTGTCCTAAAGCATTAATTATTTTGTAAGTCATATTGGTTTTTATACCGTTAGAAAGTTTTACATTCAATATATCTCCTTTTACTGGGTTTGGATATAATCGTAATTCATTTTTAGAAACTTCATTTTCTGTTGTGTTTAATAATTTATTGCTATCTGGAGTAACAATTCTAGCTGTAGCTCCACTACTCCCTATTCCTGTAATAACAACTTCATCTATAAAAATTTGGTCATTTTTTCCAGAAGCATCACATCGAAGTCTAAATTGTGCATTACTAGTTAAGTTATATTGCGAGCTATTAAGGGGTATTACAAAATTATTGAAAGTACCATTGTTAAAATCTGTACCTCTAGCCCAAGTATTTATTGTAACGAAACCAGAACCGTCGTTATATTGTAACCAAAAATCTTCTCCTACTTCCATGCTATTTGAATAGAAATGAAAATCAAATTTAACTTCATTATATGATGATAAATCAAATGTTGGTGAAGTCATTGAAGACGCTATTCCAGAGTTATCTCTTATGCGAATTGAAAAACTACCTTCAGAAGAATTTGAAGAATTAACTCTTGCACAATCATTTCCACCTTCTATCCAACCGTCCCAGCCAGTTTCAAAATAACCTTCATGTAATATGATATCGGTTGGCAAACTTGTAACGTTAACAGTTCTATCAACTTGTGTCGCAGCATTACCAGCGGCATCACTCACGTTATAGGTTACAGTGTAGGTTCCAGCGGTATTTGTGTCCACCACATCGCCAGCAATAACGATGTTGGCTGTAATGTCCCCGTCTTTATTATCGGTAGCCGTTGCTCCCTGTTCGGTATAAGTATCACCAACATTTAAGTTAAAGGTTGCATTGCCAACTAAAGTAATAACTGGTGCTGTAGTATCAGGAATGACGTTTACAGTTCTATCAACTTGAGTCGCAGCATTTCCAGCGGCATCGCTTACGTTGTAAGTTGCTACATAAGTTCCAGCCGTATTCGTGTCCACCACATCGCCGGCAATAACGATGTTAGCGGAAATATCGCCATCAATATTATCGGTAGCCGTTGCTCCCTGTTCGGTATAAGCATCGCCAACATTTAGGTTGATGATGGCATTACCCGTTAATGTAATAACGGGTGCTGTGGTATCTGGAATAATATTTACAGTTCTATCAACTTGAGCGGCAGCGTTACCAGCAGCATCACTCACGTTATAGGTTACTGTGTAAGTTCCAGCAGTATTAGTATCTACTGCATCACCACCAATAACGATGTTTGCTGTAATGTCCCCGTCTTTATTATCGGTAGCCGTAGCTCCTTCTTCAGTGTAAGAATCACCAAT
>NZ_BAABJJ010000040.1:0-4735 GCF_039543245.1 Algibacter agarivorans | reverse complement strand
TCGGGGTTTGTTTATTCTAATTTACGAATTATATCGCTGATTTACAAGTATTTGTGTGTATCTGAAAGTGCCCAGTCAGTTTTTAAAAAGCGACTGGTCATTTTTTTTTCAAGTTGTCCCCTATAGAAATCTTTAGAGGTGTTTTTTTTTATTTTACTGCTGCATTTTAAAATAATAATCAAGCGAATTTTTTCCTGAACCATAAAGTAAAAAGAATGAACAAGCTAGAAGCGTAATTAACGCTAATATTAAATTATTAGAATCCATTTCTCCAACAAAATTAATAGCGATTGCTCCAATTAAAATAGGTAATTGCGCTAGAATGGCCCAACGTGTTAATAATCCCGTGGCAATAAGAATACCTCCAATAAAATGAGCCGGTGCTACATAATGAATGATTACCATACCGCCAGCCATACTCTCCATTGGTTTAAAAAGCGACATAAGGATTTCGCTATTCCCCATAAAATTTATGCCTTTAATAAATAAAAACACACCCAAAGCTATTCGAATTAAATCCAAGGGTAAATACGTATGTGTATTTGCCCATTTGTTTAAGGTTTTTATTGTTTCCATGATTGAAGTTGTTGATTTCCAATCATTAATATACAAAATTCTTTTGAGATTTGAAAATTAAACCTGAAGCACTCCCAGATTAAAAGGCTTTTCAATAGGAGCGTGGTTAGCCGCTTCAATACCCATGCTAATCCATGTTCTAGTGTCTAATGGATTTATAATGCCATCAGTCCAGATTCTAGCAGCGGCATAATATGGAGAGACTTGGCTATCGTATCGGTCTTTTATTTTATTGAATAATTCCGCTTCTTTTTCGGGTGTAATTTTTTCACCTTGTTTTTCAAGTGATGCTTTTTCAATTTGTAATAAAACTTTAGCAGCAGAATTTCCACTCATTACTGCAAGTTCTGCACTAGGCCATGCCACAATCAATCTTGGGTCGTACGCCTTTCCACACATAGCGTAATTGCCTGCTCCATAACTATTTCCTATTATTATTGTGAATTTTGGAACTACTGAATTGCTTACAGCATTTACCATTTTAGCACCATCTTTTATAATGCCAGAATGTTCACTTTTACTACCAACCATAAAGCCTGTAACATCTTGCAAGAACACTAACGGAATTTTCTTTTGGTTACAATTTGCAATAAACCGTGTCGATTTGTCTGCGCTATCATTATAAATGACGCCACCAAACTGCATTTCTCCCTTTTTGGTTTTAACGAGTTTACGTTGGTTGGCTACAATACCAACTGCCCAGCCATCAATTCTGGCATAACACGTTATAATAGTTTGTCCATAGCCTGCTTTATATTCATCAAACTCAGAGTTGTCAACTAAACGTTTAATAATGGCATACATGTCATATTGCTCAGTTCTAGATTTTGGAATAATGCCATAAATATCTTCAGGGTTTTCTTTTGGCTTTTTAGAATCACTTCGATTAAAACCAGCTTTATCATAATCCCCAATTTTATCCATAATGTTTTTAATAGTGTCTAAGGCGTCTTTATCATCCTTCGCTTTATAATCGGTTACACCCGAAATTTCGCAATGTGTTGTTGCGCCACCTAAAGTTTCATTATCTATACTCTCTCCAATCGCTGCTTTAACCAAATAGCTACCTGCCAGAAAAATGCTTCCTGTTTTATCAACAATTAAAGCTTCATCACTCATTATAGGGAGGTAAGCACCACCTGCAACACAACTTCCCATAATTGCTGAAATTTGTGTAATGCCCATACTGCTCATTATCGCATTATTTCTAAAAATACGACCAAAGTGCTCTTTGTCTGGAAATATTTCATCTTGTAAAGGCAGATATACACCAGCTGAATCTACCAAGTAAATAATAGGAAGTTTGTTTTCAATTGCAATTTCTTGAGCCCTTAAATTTTTCTTAGCAGTGATAGGGAACCAGGCACCCGCTTTTACAGTGGCATCATTGGCAACAACAAGGCATTGTTTGCCTTTAATGTAACCTATTTTAACGACAACACCACCTGAAGGACAGCCACCGTGCTCCTCGTACATGCCTTCTCCTGCAAAAGCACCGATTTCTATCGACTTGGTCTTAGCGTCTAACAAATAATCAATACGCGCTCTAGCAGTCATTTTACCTCTTGATTGTAATTTTTCAATTCGGCTTTTTCCACCGCCCAAACTCACTTTAGCAAGTCTTTTGTTTAGTTCTGAGAGTAAGAGTTTATTGTGATCTTCGTTTTTATTGAAGTTAATGTCCATGAAATATTAGTTTGTGCTAATGTACAAAAGTTTCAAAATTTAGAATGGCATTGTTAATTAATTCACAAAAAATATTACATGGAAATAGTTTCCTTGGAATATAAATAATATTGTTATATATTTGACTCATTAAAATAATAAAAACATAATTCTATGAAACATCCATATCTAAAAATTGATACCCAAGTAAAATGATTAAATGGATGTTACATGTGACCATTGAAAAACAATAAATATAAACATATGAAAAGCATAATTGCATTTGCAGGTAGTAACAGTAAAACATCAATTAATAAACAATTAGCAACTTATGCCTCAAGTTTGGTGGACAATGTCCAAGTAAAGGTTTTAGATTTAAATGATTTTGAGTTACCACTTTATGGAATTGATTTGGAAAACGAAAAAGGCATACCAGACCATGCCCACGCGTTTTTAGAATATATAAGATCTGCTGATGGCATAGTTTTATCGTTGGCAGAACATAACGGCGCTTATGCTACAGTATTCAAAAATATTTTTGATTGGATGTCCAGAATTGATGGCAAACTTTGGAGCGATAAACCCATGCTACTTATGGCAACATCTCCAGGAGGTAGGGGTGGGGCTTCTGTTTTAGAAATAGCTAAAGGACGTTTTCCTTATATGGGAGGTCATATTGTGGCTGAGTTTTCATTACCATCATTCCATGATAATTTTTCAAATGGAAAATTAATAAATGAAGCATTAAATGTAACTTTAAATAATGCTATCGCAACATTTCAAAAAGCATTATAATTAATTTAATATTAAACTTACGATTAAAAAATGGGTGATATTTCAAAAGACATCAATTCAACATTTCCTAATAAGAAAATCAAGGCGATGTTAAATATTATTTATACAGCTAATTGGATAAGTAGTAAGCAAAATACGTTTTTTAAACCTTTTGGAATTTCGCCTCAACAGTTTAATATTTTAAGAATTTTAAGAGGTGCAGGAAAGCCCATAAAAGTGCAAACTATTAAAGAGCGCATGTTAGAAAGAGCGCCTAATGCAACACGTTTAATGGATAAACTCTGCGAAAAGCAATTGATTAATAGGTTACCTTGTCCAGAGGATAGAAGAGTTGTGCATATTGAAATAACTAAGAAAGGACTTTTGCTTTTAAAAGATATTTCTAAAGATTTTAAAGACGATTTATTAGAAAATTTAACAGAAGCAGAAGCATCACAATTAAGTGATTTATTAGATAAAATTAGATAAAAAAAATTTAAATAAATAGTTCCCATGGAAACTAAACACAAATAGACCTACAAGGTTTCAAAAAACCTTGTAGGTCTGAAAACTAAAAAGATTTCTTCTTCAAGGAAATGAAAATATATATAATTATGAATTTAAGCACAATAAAAACAGTAGAGCGAAGCGATTTCGTTAATATGGGCCCCATACAATTACGTCAACCATTACCAACAAGTAAATTGGAAATGGTGGATCCATTTATATTGCTTCATCATTATGGACCTTATAAGATTTCGGCAGAAAACAATCCATTTGATTTAGGGCCACATCCACATCGTGGGTTTGAACCTGTAACATTCTTGGTTCAGGGAGAACAGTTGCATAGAGATTCTTTGGGAAATGAGAGCATTGTTAAAGCTGGGGATGTACAATGGACAACGGCAGGTCGGGGAATTATTCATGCCGAAGGGCCTTCAAAGGACTTTGTGAAAAAAGGAGGAACACTTGAAGGTATTCAATTATGGTTGAATTTACCCGCTGAAAAGAAGATGATTCCAGCAAATTATCAGCATGCAAAACATGAGGATTTTAATGTCATTTCTTCTGAAGATAATAAAGTAAACATTCAAATAATTGCTGGCGAGTTAGAAAACAATTATGGTAAGATTGCGACTCAAACCGCTGTAAATGCTTTTATGATTGATGTTGAGGTAGGCGGGGAGTATACCATTAAAATACCTAAATCTCATCAATCTATGGTGTATTTGTTAAAAGGCGATGTTGTTATCAATGATTCAGAAACCTTGAAACTAAATGAAAATCAATTGATTGAATTTAATCAAGATGGCGAAGGTATTTCAATTAAAGGTCATGAAACGAGTAAGCTTTTGTTCCTTTCAGGAGAGCCAATTAATCAGAAAGTAACTAGTTATGGCCCTTATGTTATGAATACCCAAACAGAGATTATGGAAGCCATGCGTGACTATCAAATGGGGAAAATGGGGTTTCTAGCCCCCTAAAAAGCCTCCTAACCCACAAAAGGAGAACAAGCATTTGGAAGACTATATATTGATTAAAAAATGTTACTTAACCCTTTTTGATTTTGGTTAATCTACAAATACAATTAAAACTGGCTCCTCCCTTTTGTTTTAAAGGGAGGACAATTTCGATGAAATCGAAATTATGGACTTACTATATTAGACTGGACATTATGTTGCGAGATTTAGAGTTACATAAATTAACTTTGAATCATGAA